>CAZHGE010000175.1:0-1500 GCA_964531805.1 uncultured Lachnospiraceae bacterium | reverse complement strand
ACATAGAGAAGAAAAAAACGAAAAGCCGCGCTTTTGTAAATTCTGTGAGCAAGCTACGCCGCTTCGAGACGGTGAGAATATGCTTTGCAACAAATACGGTGTGGTCAGTGAAGAATATGTTTGCCGAAAGTTCAGCTATGATCCTCTGAAACGTCTTCCCGCCAAGCCGAACACGTTGCCGACGCTTGATGCCGACGATTTACTGTGAGGTGAAAAATGAAAAAGCTGTTACCGATTTTATTGATTTTCATCCTGCTCTGCGGATGTACCAAAACAACCGGAGAGGACGAAATTACACACATTGAGGTACCGCCGCTCTCCGAAACCATGCCCCATGAAGAAACCTCCGAAGGTGTGGAACCTCCCGAAACAGAGCCGAAGCCGACCGAAAAGCGCTATACCTTTCTGGCGGCAGGTGACAATATCATTCACAGTGCAATTTATGAAGATGCATTGGCACGCGCCACATCCGATTCGCCCAAATATAACTTTCTGCCGATGTATGACGGCATAAAAGATTTCATCGCAGCCGCCGACATTACCTTTATCAACCAGGAAACGGTAATGGCAGGCGAGGAATACGGCATCTCGGGTTATCCGAACTTCAATTCACCGAGAGAAGCGGGTGATACGCTGGTTGAGCTTGGTTTTGACATCGTAAACATTGCAAACAACCACATGCTTGACAAGAAGGAAGCCGGCTTGGCAGCAACAATCGACTATTGGAAAAGTCAACCTGTTCTGCTGATCGGCGGATATGAATCGCAGGAAGATTACGACGATATACGCGTATATGAGTATGAAGGAATCAAAATTGCCTTTCTTTCCTATACCTACGGCACAAACGGCATGTACTTAAACAGCGGAAGCAAACGAATTATTCCCTGGATTGAAGATGAAGATATCATACGACAGTGTAAGATTGCAAAAGAGCGCGCCGATCTGATTTTCGCCTCGATTCACTGGGGCGTAGAGAACAGCACAACCGTATCTTCCGAACAAAAACGCATTGCACAGCTCTTCTGCGATAATGGTGTTGACGTCATTATCGGACATCATCCGCATGTCGTGCAGGAAATGGAATGGCTCACATCCGAAGAAAGCGGCAAGAACACACTTTGCATTTATTCACTCGGCAACCTGATTAATACCATGTATAACTCCTATAATATGGTAGGCGGCATGGTCACTTTTGAGATTGTACAATCGATCGATGGTAACCTTAGCATCGAAAATCCGATTTTCAATCCTACTATGTGTCATTATTCGATGAGCCGCGACAGCCTTCAAATGTACATGTTGGAGGATTACACCGAAGAATTGGTCGAGGTGCATGGTTCCCAACTCCATGGTTCCTTCACGCTCGATACATTGAAACGCTATGTAACCGATCGGATTGCAGACGAATTTCTTCCGATTTTTTTGAAATAAAATCAAAAATATAAAAGCATGAACACCTCCCCGTGCAGCGCATAGACTGTATCGGGGAGGTGTTAAGTT
>CAZHGE010000174.1:0-1526 GCA_964531805.1 uncultured Lachnospiraceae bacterium | reverse complement strand
GGGTATAATTACCGAGGAAGGGACTCCCGAGGAAATATTCGGGAATCCCAAGAGTGCCAGACTTAAGGATTTTTTAAGTAAAGTAATTTAAGAGGTACAGATATGAAGCTTCAATACTTAGGTACAGCCGCAGCAGAGGGCATTCCCGCATTGTTTTGCAATTGTGAAATATGCGAAAACGCCAGAAAGATAAAAGGCAAGGAGATAAAAACGCGCAGTCAGGCTTTGCTTGACGATACTGTCCTGATTGACTTCCCTGCCGATACGTATATGCATATCTTAAACAACGGTATTCGGCTTGATGAAATACATACTCTTATAATCACACACTCACATTCGGATCATTTTTATCCGAAGGATTTTTGGTGCAGAGCCGACGGTATCGCCAACAATATTGAAGAAAAGCCCTTGAATGTTTATGTTACAAAAAGCGGATATATCTGTGCGAATGATTTTTTGAAAAAGGAAGCTGTATCAGACAGACGTGTGTCATTGCATGAAATATTCCCTTTTGTCCCGTTTGAAGCAGAGGGTTACCGCTTCATTCCGTTAGCAGCCGACCATAGCGATATTGCGGATCCTGTTATTTATATAATCGAAAAGGATAATAAAGCACTGCTGTACGCACACGATACCGGTTATTTTAAGCCCGAAGCATGGGATTTTCTATTAAAATACGATAGAAAATTCGATTTAATATCCTTGGACTGCACGGGTATGCTTATGGATTACCGCTCGGGTCATATGGGTCTTAAAGCAGATATTGAGGTTTATGAAAGGCTGCTCGATATGAAGCTATGCGACGAAAACACAAAGGTTTACTTAAATCATTTCTCGCATAATGGAGATGCAACGCATGAGCAATTTTCGAAAATCGCCGCAGAGCACGGCTTTATTGTCACCTTTGACGGTATGACTGTAGAAATTTAATAAATATAAAAACGTAACAAAAAGCTCCTTTATGAGAATCTGCATAAGGGAGCTTTCGTACTGTATTTAAAAATTATTTTTAAGGTGTGCCGCGTTATATGATTTCGATTGCTTCACTGTCGGGAAGCTCGGGATAAACATCATCCAAGGTATCTGAATACCAGTAAGCAACCGAGGATATATCATCCTGAAGCGGATGGTATCTTCCCTCGCTTCTCCAACCGAGTGCCTGAATCGTAACCTTCAAATTTTCTTTGAAATAAACAGGGTCGGTTATATGCCAGCGGTAAAGATTGAAATATCTTTGAGAGGCATAAACGCAATTTGTATGACGCACCTTGTACAATCCGGAATACGGAGTTGAAAACTCCTTATACTCACTGTTGACATCAAAATTATAGGCTCCGCAGAAATAATCCTCGGTTCCCGTTCCGCAAATGCTGGGAAAATCGGTATCGCCGTCTATATAAAACTTGATCTCGCCTTCTCCCCACCAGCCGTTATCCTTAACACCCCAATGCATATAGGTGCCGACATAATGACCGTTGCCCTTGATATTATCAAGAATGACATAATTTTCTTTATACGGCAACGGA
>CAZHGE010000173.1:0-1550 GCA_964531805.1 uncultured Lachnospiraceae bacterium | reverse complement strand
GGGGCGGCTATTCAGTAGCCATAACCGCGGCGGTGCTTGCGGGCATAATCGTGCTTAACGTGCTTGTCAATGCACTTGCAAGCCGCTTTGTTTTGGAATTTGATATGTCAAGCTCCAAGCAAAATTCCATGAGCGAGGAGAATATCGATTATTTAAAATCGCTTGAAACAGAGGTTAGTGTAGTTGTATGTGCCGAGCCCGAGGGCTATACCGGCGGTTACATGAGCTATTACGCCCAGAATCTTTACGGCGTCACCTCGGATGCCTCGGAATATTTCAAGCAAACCTTAAAGTTGCTTGATAAATATCCGACCTATAACGATAAAATAGAGCTTCGTTATGTAGATACTCAGTCAACCGAATTTACCGAGATTTCCACAAAATATTCCAACGATAAGCTTAATTACGGTGATATTATAGTTTCGTCATCTATGAACGGAAACGAGCGCTATAAAATAGTCGGCTTTGATGATATTTATTCCCTGAGCGAGGACAGCACCTATGCCGCCTACGGCTACACAACCTCGACGGTTGCAGGAAACAATGTGGAAACTGCGGTAACAAGTGCAATCGCTTATGTTACAAGCAGTAAAACTAAAAAGGTTGCAGTGTTTACAGGGCACTCAAAGGCCGATTATACACAGGATTATCAAACCCTTTTAAAAGCAAATAATTACGAGATCGATACCGTAGCCGATACCCTTATCGGTTCGATTTCAAGCGAATACGATGCTGTAATCATTGCCGCTCCCACAGTGGATTTCATCGGCAGTGAGCTTGATGCAATCTCCGAATTCTTAGACAACGACGGAAAGCTCGGAAAAGGTCTTTTGTTCTTTGCGGATGCGTCGGCACCCTATCTTACAAATCTTTACGATTTCTTAAGCCAATGGGGTATAGATGTCGGTGAGGGCATACTTTTCGAAACAAATTCTAACAACCACATGGACGGCGACCCGATGACAATGGGTATTTATCCCGCAAACAGTGACGAGGAGCTTACAAGCGGAATGCAGCTTTGCATTACCGGCTACAATGTACCTCTTTCTGTAGGCTTTGAGAGCGAGGGCTCTATAAAGGTAACCTCCCTTATGAACTCCCTGGAGTCGGTTGTTGCGGCACCTGTGGGCACCGCTGCTAACTGGACGGGAGCAGACGATTATACAAAGCAGAGCTATTCGGGTGTTATTCAGTCGGTAATATCCGAATATGATGATGACAATAATCCGATTTCAAGCTATGTTATGGCATTCGGAAGCACCGAATACATCAGTTCACAGTATAACGAATATCCATCGGTATCGAACAAAAACCTTTCTCTTGCCTGTGCAGAGCGCGCGGTAGGTGCGGAGGATACGGGAATTTCCTTTGTATCCAAAACAATAACAAACGAAAGCTATGCCGATTCGGTTTCGGAATCCTCCGCAAGCGTTATCCGCATAATCTTTATGTTTGTTCTGCCGATAGCCGCTATCGGAATCGGTATTTATATCTTTATTAGGAGAAAGAATGCGTAATGAGTGATTTTCCCGAAAAGGATAATATTAATG
>CAZHGE010000172.1:0-1576 GCA_964531805.1 uncultured Lachnospiraceae bacterium | reverse complement strand
ATTTTAGCTGTGGGAGACCATCTGGAGATTGTGCGCTTTGTGGGAGGCGGTTAAATCCATGATAACAAAAAAAAAATGGATGAGTGCGCTTGTGGCGCGACATGGCATGGAGAATCAGCAACATTTCGAGGCAGCAACGGTCGCTGTTTGCGGGCTCGGAGGTCTCGGTTCGCATATTGCCATTGCGTTGGCTCGTGCGGGAATCGGGCATTTGATTCTCATTGATGATGATCGAGTCGAGCTTTCTAATCTTCATCGTCAGCAATACAGCCTCTCGCAAATCGGATGTTACAAAACAGAAGCACTTGCCGAAAATTTGCGGGCGATTCATCCTTATGCGAGACTCGAAATACATACCGTGAGGTTGACCGAAGAAAATGCCTGCGAACTGCTACAGAAAGCCGATATAGTTTGCGAGGCATTGGATGATGCTGTGTGCAAGGCGATGCTGACGAACCTCGTTTTGGAGGCCTTTCCCGAAAAATACCTGATTGCAGCGTCGGGAATGGCGGGATTCGGCGATGCCAATGCCATTCGCACCGAAAGATTGACAGACCATTTTATTCTTTGCTGCGACCTGGTCAGTGAGGTGGCGGAGGGAAAGGGGCTCGTTTCATCGCGAGTGATGCTTTGCGCCGCACATCAAGCGCATGCGGTTTTGCAAATACTGTCGAAAGAAGGAAAAAACAATGAACAATGATAAACTGATGATCGGCGGACGGGAATTTCATTCACGTTTTATTCTCGGTTCCGGAAAATATTCGATGCGATTGATCGAAGCGGCTGTCAAGGATGCTGGCGCGGAGATCGTCACGTTGGCGGTGCGTCGTGCCAATACCAAACGAGAGGAAAGCATTCTTGATTACATTCCGAAGGGGGTTACACTGCTTCCGAACACCAGCGGAGCGAGAAATGCCGAAGAAGCGGTTCGCATTGCCTACCTTGCTCGAGAGCTCGGTTGCGGCAATTTTGTCAAAATCGAAATTATGCGAGACAGTAAATACTTGCTTCCCGACAATTACGAAACGATCAAAGCAACCGAGATTCTTGCAAGAGAGGGTTTTGTGGTTATGCCTTATATGTATCCCGATTTGAATGTCGCGCGCGATTTGGTTAATGTGGGGGCAGCTTGTGTGATGCCGCTGGCATCTCCCATTGGCTCGAACAGAGGACTTGCAACTAAGGATTTTTTGCAAATTTTGATCGACGAAATCGATTTGCCTATCATTGTGGATGCCGGAATCGGCAGACCCTCTCAGGCGTGTGAAGCAATGGAAATGGGAGCTGCTGCCATTATGGCCAATACCGCACTTGCTACAGCAGAAGATCTTCCCATGATGGCTTCAGCTTTCAAATCTGCCATCGAAGCGGGACGACGTGCTTATCTTGCCGGAATCGGCAGAGTATTGTCACGCGGTGCTTCTGCCTCCGATCCGTTGACCGGCTTCTTGCACGATTGAAGGAGGATCAAATGGAAAATCATTTTTTGGTCGATTCCCCCTTCCTTTCACCGAAAGCTCTGGAGAAAAAGCATCGGTTGGAATGTGACGGCTCATCGCGAATCAATCACATGGAG
>CAZHGE010000171.1:0-1595 GCA_964531805.1 uncultured Lachnospiraceae bacterium | reverse complement strand
TTGTTACCCTCTGAATCGGTAAAAATAAATTCCAGGTCGGCATCCGGCTCATAATAGACCTCCACGCTGGTTGCGGTTCCGGCATACTCAATGTTGTAACGCCCCGCGGCGCAACCCTCATAGGTAACAATCATCCCCTGCAAGGAGGTGTCCGCCACACTTTTGTAATCCGCAGCGCCCTTGGTGGAATATTTCGTCTGCCGAGCACTTATCTGCTTCCCGACAGGCTTGCCGTTTTCGGATTTGATTTGCAGGTCGGCGATGTTGTTTCCCTGCACAAAAACGATCAGCTTGCCGACCGAAATATCAAATGTTATTGATTTGCCGGAAATATATTTTTTCGGTAAGCTGTCTCTGCCGAAAATCAAGTTGCACATATCGGTCAAGGTAGACAGTACATCTGCCGTATTGACCGCCTGCTTTTTCACAAAATATTCCGATTGCTTGGTATTTGGCACACAAGCCTCCGAGCCGATACCCAAATACATAACGGTCATTGATTTTCCGGCATTCGCCTGAAAACGCTTGTCCAGCTCATTTTTCGTTTTATCCTTGTTTAAGCCGTAGCCGTTTTTGGAAAAGGTACCGCCGTCGGTCAGAACCACCATGTATTTTTTATCTGCCTGCAGGGATTGCAACCCTGCAACCGCAGAATCTATGCTTTCAATCGGCGTTCCGCCTGCATCCTTTGTGTAGATTTCCCGTATTGAGGAAGCCTGTGCCGCATCCGTTATTTGAAACGGATTTTTCATCGTGTATTCCTTGTTGCCCACCAGGATTGGGTGCATCGGATAGATTTGCAATATATCTCCGGAATTCAGCATGGAAGCAAATACCTCCATCGCATAGGTTGCACGGCACCAAGCCTGATCCCCATCATCATACATAGAACCGGAGTTGTCGAAAACAATTGCAATCGCTCTGGAAGCATCGTTTCTTGTAGCTGCATGAGCGGTAGGCATTCCGACCGACACAGCTGCAACCAGTAGGATAACCGTAAGAAATAGGCTTACTAATCTTTTCATAAAGCGCCCTCTCTGTTTATCTCTTATTTCTCGATGCATATAAAAGAATCGTTATTCCTTGATAAATTCGGTTCCGTCAATAAAAATCGAGTTTCCCTTTTTCTCAAAGCTTTTTTCCCAATCGTAGCTGAGGTTTAAAAGGCTGTAGGTGATGGTAATGGTGTCATCCTCAATAAGGTACTCTCCCTCCACGTCAATGCCGAACGCGGAAACCTCAACCTTGTCATCCTCTTTAAAGGTAAAGCTCTGCTTAATAAGCCCCTCATCATTGGTGTATGTGCCACTCAGCTTGGTTGCGCACGCCGACAGCATACCGACAAGCAAGAGTGTCAACAGCATCAACAGCGCAATACTTTTCATTTTTTTCTTCATCATACTTACCTCCGTCGAATTGTGTCATCATTCCTCTGATTTCACAATATGATACTTTAAAATGAAAACATTTTCTATTGGGATATTATACTACTTTTTTCGACAAAATGCAACATAATATGCATTAAAATATAAACCGACTATGTAGGTTTACAATAGAAGTGTTACAGTGTTGAATAAAAAAGAAGTGACGAATGG
>CAZHGE010000170.1:0-1606 GCA_964531805.1 uncultured Lachnospiraceae bacterium | reverse complement strand
GCCGGAGACGGCGACCTTCTGCAATGCCTATCGCGAGTGGATCGGCGCGCAGATTCGCGCAGATGCCTTTGGTTACGTCAATCCTGGCGATCCGACGGCGGCGGCGGAGATGGCGTGGCGCGACGCGTGCATTTCGCATGTGAAAAACGGCATCTATGGCGAAATGTGGGTGGCGGCGATGATTGCGCAGAGCTTCGTCGAGGACGACATGCGCGCCATCATTCGAACCGGTCTGGCGGTGATTCCGCAGGAAAGCCGTCTTGTCGACGCGGTGGAAGACGTGCTGCGCTGGTATGACGAGGGCGCGACGTGCGAAACGGCGCTGGAGCGCATCCGCACGCGCTGGGATGAAGCCAATTCGCACGACTGGTGCCATACCATTTCGAACGCGCAGATCGTCGCAGCCGCGCTGATGTACGGCGAAGACGACCTTGAAAAGACGCTTTGCATCGCCGTGACGCCGGGCTTTGATACCGACTGCAATGCGGCGACGGCGGGATCGGTG
The DNA here is from genome assembly GCA_964531805.1 of uncultured Lachnospiraceae bacterium. GTDB lineage: Bacteria > Bacillota > Clostridia > Lachnospirales > Lachnospiraceae > RGIG8767. The sequence continues at coordinate 1,101 of CAZHGE010000170.1, read as the reverse complement.
CTGGGTGTGAAGCTCGGCGCGAAGGCGTTGCCGGAGAAGTGGATTGCGCCGTTGAACGACACGCTGTATTCCGGCGTGGATGGCTTCCAGAAGACCGCCATTTCCGAATTGGCGCAGCGCACGCTGAATCTGGTTCGATAAAGTCAGATTTCGTGAATTGAATATTCCCAAACAACAAAAGTCCCGTTCCGAGAATGAGCGGGACTTTTTGCGTGGTTGGATTTCATAAGGGGAGCTCGACTGTGAACCGAACGACGCGGTTTTCCTCGTAGGCGGCGCTGATCTTGCCGCGATGCATCTCAACGATGGCCGCCGCGGCGGAAAGCCCGACGCCGCAGCCGCCGCCGGACTGCGTGCGCGCCGTGTCGGCGCGGAAGAATCGCTCGAACAGCGCGCTTGGCGGACAGTCGGGCAGCGCGCCGACAGTGTTGCGAACGATCAGGCGCGCGCGTCCGCTGCGGCGCGAAAGGCTCAGCCATATCTGACCGCCTTCGTCGGCGTACTGCGCGGCGTTGTCCAGCAGAATGTGCAATAGCTGCCGCAGGGTTTCGCGGTTGCCGCGCAGGGTGTGGCGCAGTTCGACGGTCATTTCAAAGCGCAGGCTGCGCTGCTGAAACAGCTCCGCATAGGCTTGCGCTTCCTCGCGCGCCATGGCGGCAAAGTCGATTTCCTCGGTGGAAAGGCAGACGCTGCGTTCGTCGATGCGCGCCATGAACAAAAGCTGCTGAAGCATCGCGCTGAGGCGGTTGACCTGACCGCGAATGTTGCGGCTCCACTTGCTTTCGCCCTGAAGCAGCTCCATCGCATCGATGTTCGAGAGGATGATGGCGACGGGCGTTTTGATTTCGTGGCCCGCATCGGTGATAAAGCGCTTTTGCTTTTCAATGTGAACGGCGTACGAGCGCACGAGCCGCCCGGACAGCGGAAGCAGGATCAGAAACATGCCGATCAGACACAATAGCGCCAGCGCTGAGGCGACGCGCAGCGTATCCATCAGCATGTGCAGTTGAACGGAGCGATCCAGCAGGAGGATGCGATGCGCGCCGGCGTCCTGCGATAAAACGCGATATTGATAGTTGTCGAAGACGCCGTCGGTGCGGC
>CAZHGE010000169.1:0-1608 GCA_964531805.1 uncultured Lachnospiraceae bacterium | reverse complement strand
CCTTTGAGGAGGCAATCAAGGCCGGTACCATCTCAGCGGCAGAGGTAGTCGGTACCGCTGACGAAGAAGGCACCATTGAGGTGGGCAAGCTTGCAAACCTGATCGCGGTAAAGGGACAGGTGGACGATTCCTTCGAGGCGCTGGATCATGTGCAGCTTGTTATGCACTACGGAACCATCATTAAGAATCTTACATAAGGAGAAGCACATGAATTATACAGTTTTAAGCCCTTGGGCTGAGGTGGATCAGTCTGAGCTGTTTGGCCTCTGTCCTCGTATGGAGACCCTGAACGGCAAGACCATTGGCATGTTCGGTGACTTTATGAAGGTTGCCACCTATATGCTTCAGGTGGTTGAGAAGCACATTCTGAAACAGTTCCCCGAGGCAAAATTCTCCTATTATGAGTATGCTACGGAGACCACGGACATTGCAAAGGATATGGCGGCAAAGGAGAGCTTTGACGCATGGATCAACGGTGTGGATTGCTGCCTTGCTTTTTACGGCGCTGTGCCCTCCAGCTCCCTGTTCCTGGGCTACAATGCAGCCTATATGGAAAAGCTGGGAAAGCCCACAGTCATGGCCGTGGTTCCCAGAACCTATTCCGCAGGCATCCGGGGCGTAAAGGCGCGCTGTGTGCCCTCGCTGCGGGTGGTGTCCTATATGCCTGAGGTTCTGGATATCTTTGGACACTCTTCCCTTGAAATCACGGAGCAGAACATGGGCAAAACCGCAGAACCCTTTGTGGAAGAACTGCTGAAGGGACTGATGGAGCCGCTCACCGAGGAAGAGCTGCATCCCACACCTGCACCTCAGACTCTTGCGACCCAGACCTATACCGGAACGCCGGATTCCATTTCGGATCTGTTCTACTCCTACGGCTGGACAAACGGAACACCCATTAGGATGCCCACCCGTGAGGCGGTGGACGAAATGCTTCGCGGTACGGATCTGCCCCGGGACTATGTGGTTGCAAAGATTCCGCCTATGATGGGCATTGCAACGGTGGAAAAAATCGCGATCAATGCTTGCATGGCGGGCTGTCTGCCCATCTATATGCCGGTGCTGATCGCTGCTGTGGAAGCAGCCATGGATCCGAAGATCTATTGGGAGGGCTGGTGCTGCAGCCAGTCCACATGGGGGCCGGTTATCACGCTGTCCGGCAAGGTCGCTAAGGACATCGGCTATAACACCGCCGATCATGCGCTGACCCCTGCGTTCCGGGCAAATACCACCATTGCCAGAGCCTTTGGTTATATCGTAATGAACATCGGCGGCATTCGCCCCGGTGTGGAGGATCTTTCCGAAATGGGACATGAGTTCCGCTATGGCTACTGCCTGGGCGAGAATACTGACTGTACGCCCTGGCCCTCTCTGCACGTGGATTTCGGCTATGAGGAAGAGGACTCTGCGGTTACCATGTTCTGGCCGCAGGAGCACCGCGTCTCTACCTGTACGACGGTTCCTGCTGTACTGAAGGCGCTGTGCAAGCAGGATCCCTACGGCTGGGATCCGGGTATGGCGGTGATTCTTACTCCCAAGTGCGCGAAGATGATGGCGGATGCGGGCTGGACAAAGCAGCGCATCCTGAATTATGCGGTAGAATATGCC
>CAZHGE010000168.1:0-1623 GCA_964531805.1 uncultured Lachnospiraceae bacterium | reverse complement strand
CTATAATATGATGTTTGCCGGCATGATCATGGCGCTGATTTTCTGCGGCCTGTTTGCCATGGCAGTGTTTTCCTATACGATGAACAGCCGCAGCATAGGGCTGATGCATGCGCTGCCGGTCAGACGCGGCGGACAGTTTTTGTCCCATGTGGCGGCGGTGATGGGGATGCTGACCGGCGGTAAACTGCTGGTGGCGATCCTGACGGTGCTGGTGCAGCTGCTTCTTGGCACGGTGAGCATGCGGGCTGTTGCAGAGTGGTTTGTCGTTGTCACGCTGCTGGAGTTCTTCTTTTTGTCGCTGGCGATCCTGTGCAGCATGGTGACCGGCTGGCTGCTGGCAGTGCCGGTGCTGTACGCAGCGGCAAACTGCGTGGTGATCCTGGTCAATATGCTGTTCTTTGCGCTGGGAGAGCTGTTCTATTTCGGCTATTCTCAGGGCGGCACATATCCGGCCATTACCCGCTGGCTCACGCCGCTCTATGTGATGGGGGACACCCTGAGCAAGGCGGCCCAAGGGGTCGAGGTGATCCGGGAGGATGTCGGTGGGGCATATGTTGCCCGGAACACGGAATATGGCTATGCCCTGACACCGGAAGTAACCAAAATGCTGATGGTCTATACGGCGGCGGCGCTGGTGATGCTGGCACTTTCCTATTGGCTCTATACCCGCCGCGCCAGCGAGTCTGCCGGCGATCCGGTAGCCTTTCCTGCGATGCGGCCGCTGTTCAGCTATACGGTGGCGCTGCTTGGTGGTCTGTCCATGGGCATGGGTTTGTATGCGATCCTTTCACTCAGCAGCAGTGATACCCAATTGCCGCTGCTGATGGTGTGTATGGTGCTGATGGGCGCGCTGTCCTACTTTGCTGTGGAGATGGTCGTGCGGAAATCCTTCCGGGTATGGCGCAAAAGCTGGCCCGGCAGCATCGTGGTCGGCGTACTGCTGATTCTGCTGTGCGTAGGTGCCAGTGTGGACATCACGGGGTATAAAAAGCGTGTTCCGGCCAGCGATGATGTGGAACAGGCGGTAATCTTTGTCCGTGATGCGGATGTTTATGCCGGAGAATGTATGGAGGAAGAGACGCTGGATGCGATCATTGCGCTGCACCAGGCGATTGTGACAGAGGGTCGTGAGGCAGACGAGGATGAAACAACGTATTTCGTTCGGTTTGAGTATCGGATGAAGGACGGCTCCCGAATGCATCGCCGCTATCCCCTGGCGCGGGAGGATATTGTACAGAGTGCGGCGATCACCGATGCGCTGGAGACGGTCGTCAACATGGAAGAGGTGCGCCGGTCTGCCGTGCTCAATGGCCGACCCGGCAGCGACATAAAATTCCGCGGCGGCTATATCAGCGGAAAGTATGATGAATCTGTCTATCAGCTCAACGGCGAGGAGGCAACCCGGGTCTACAGCACTGTGCTGGCGGATCTGGCTGACGGTGCCGGCTATCGGGATCCGCTGGCGGAGGAGCGCTGGCAGAGCACAGTGTATATTGAGCTGGAGAGTGAAAACGACAGAGTGTTTATCAGTAATTTGCCTCATGATTTCGAGAAAACTATCGCACTTCTGGAGGAACTGGGATTTGACCGGGATGAGCTGTATGAAAAAGAGGAAGATTACTA
>CAZHGE010000167.1:0-1747 GCA_964531805.1 uncultured Lachnospiraceae bacterium | reverse complement strand
GCGGATGCCCTTTTCCTCTGCAAGCTGACTGAGAAGATACCTTGTTTCATGGGCGATATTGGGAAGTGCAATGGCATCGATGGAAACGCGATCCATCAACTCGTGAATGCCGCCAACATGGTCTTCGTCATAGTGTGTAATGACGAGAAGATCAAGCCTGTTTTCTCCGGCGGAAGATAAATGCTCTGCTGCGATATCTCCGGCGTTTCCGTTGTTTCCGCCGCAGTCCACCATAATGGTGGTGCCGCCGCCGCTTTTCAGGACAATGCACTGTCCCTGTCCCACATCCAGTGCGGTTACCGAGGGAGAAAGTCCCTCCAGCAGGGTGAAAAGCGTGCATATGGAGAAGGAGGCCAGCATACAGCAGACGGGAATGATCTTTCGCGTGTTCCTTCGGGCAAGCAGTGCGATCATGAAATAGAGCAGTACCAGCCATATTATGCTGTAAAAGCTCTGTGTATAGAACTGGGCAAAGGGAAGCCCTGCAAGAATTCCTGCGATCAGATCGATGTATCGAAAGCCCCACGCAAAGACCCAGCCCAGAATCCGCGCCAGCGGCGTACAGAACAATCCAATCAGTGCGGTGACAAGACTTCCCCCAAAGCAGAAGGAAACCACGGTGGAGGTGAGAAGGTTGGTGACCGGGGAAATCAGGCTGATATAGCCAAAGTAAACCGCCATACAGGGGATGGTCATAACCATCGCGGAGAAGGTGACAGACAGGGAAGAGACGAAAAAGTGCTTTAGCTTTCCCGGAACACCTGTTTTCTTTTTCCCCGCAAGTCCCTTATAGATTCGGCCTGAAAACAGCGCAATGCCGATCACAGAGAGAAAGCTGAGCTGAAGCCCCCAGTTTAAAATGCTCCATGGGTTTTGGAGCAGCAGCAGTCCCAGTGCAAGGGACAAGCTGGTGGGTACATCACGTTCCCGGCGAAACAGTCCTGCGGAAAGCAGAAGAATCTCCATGACTGCGGCGCGCATCATGCTCGGGGCACAGCCGGTGACGATGGTAAACAGAATGGTTACCGGGATTCCGAACAGCGCCTTGGCGCGTCTGCGACGCAGCACCAGAAAATCTGTCATTCCCAGAAGAATGGATAGATGCATGCCCGAAAGTGCCAAAGCGTGGTAGATTCCGGAGGCTTTCAGATTGGCCTTGGCAAGATCACTGAGGCCGGAACGATTCCCGGTTGTGAGTGCAGTGGCAAAGCCCAAAACGTCGGATGGAAACACCCGTTCAAGGGACTCATCCAGTGCATGGGCGATTCGTTTCGGAAGATATTTTATGGAGATGTGGTCACAGAATTCGATGGTAATATCCTTTTTGCCATAGCCCAGAAGAAAGATGCCCTCGGAGTAGCTGTAGAAGCTTTGATCCTGATTGCTGTCCAAAAGCCGAAGCTGGCCGGTGAACCGGTCTCCGGGGATCAGAGGCTCGTCGGTGCTGAGAAAAACCGTGGCGGCAGTGGTGGTTTCCGGTAGAAAAAGCTCCGCCTCTACTGTGATTCCGTAGGACGTGGGCCTGCTGTAGGAGGTGACCTCACCGGTGACGGTTTGGGTGGTTCCGGCATATTGTCGGGCGGGAGCAGCAACATGGCTATTATAGATTAGGCCGCAGAAGATGCCTGCGCCTAAGGATATAAGGAGCAGCGCAAGCCGAAGCTCCTTTTGTCTATAAAACAGGAAAAACACTGCCCCCAGAATCAGAAGAACGGCTGCAAACAGCCACAGTCCTCCCACTGGGAAC
>CAZHGE010000166.1:0-1747 GCA_964531805.1 uncultured Lachnospiraceae bacterium | reverse complement strand
CTTCAGAACATTCTGAGGCACATAGATGGCCTTGTCATATTCCACGTCCGGCAGATTGGGATAATCGTCCGAGGGTGCGGCCATAATAGAGAAGGAGCTGATGCCGCTGCTGATCTTGACCTTGTAGTTGTCATCCACCCGGATGGTTACCGAGTCATCAGGCATTTTGCGGACGATATCACCAAGCAGTTTTGCGGGGAAAATCGCGCTTCCCATTTCCTTCACGTCTGCTTCCATGGATACGGATACGCCGGTCTCCAGATTATAGCCGGTCAGGGTCAGAAGTGCGCCGGCGGTTACGTAGATACCCTCCAGAGCGGAGATTGTGCTTTTCTGGGAGACGGTTCTGGACGCCACGGAAATGGCGTTGATGAACTTATCCTTATCACAGGTAAAATGAATCATTTAAACGCTCCTCTCAGATCGGCGTCTTTCCACAGAGCTTTTCCACAGACCGGCGCCGGAACATTGAAAAATTTCAACTTCTTTTATTAATATTACAGTATATTTTTAGTAGTAGTAGTAGGGGTGGTGGAAACTGTGGAAAACCACCTTTTCACCTTGGACCCTCTCAATTTTTTATTCTTTCCCGGTTGTGGAAAACAAAACAACTTTTCCACATAAAAAAGGTCTTTTCTGGGGAAAAGGACATTTCCACAAAGTTTTTAAGGCAATTTCCACATGGAAATGTGGAAAAAAGAAGGGTAAAAAAAGATCAGGATCAGAGCTTGCCGTTTACGTTGGCAGTGACCTCACGAACCACGGTTGCGAGCTTTTCGTTGCTGGGAAGATTCTTTTCAATCTTGCTGATGGAGTGCATGACCGTGGTGTGATCCTTGCCAAACTCCGCAGCTGTCTCTTCAAGAGAGAGGTTCGTGAGCTTCCGGATCAGATACATGGAAATCTGACGGGCCTCGGCGGTAACCTTGTCCCGGGCAGTGCCGCGGATCACGGATTCGGTGATGTTGTAATAGGAGGCCACCTCGGAAATAATAAGCTGCGGTGTAGGCAGTACCTTATCCTTGCCCTTGAACATGTCCTTAATGGCACGGGAAACGTTGGTCAGATTGATGACCATTCCGGTCATGTCCCGATAGGCCATGATTTTGTTGACGGTGCATTCAAGCTGACGAACGTTGGAGGTGACGTTTTCGGCCACATAGGAAATAACGTCGTCAGGCAGATCCAGCTTAATGGAGGATGCCTTGTTCTGAATGATGGCCACACGGGTCTCATAATCCGGGGGCTTAACATCGGTGAGCAGTCCCCACTCAAGGCGGGTTTTGATACGATCCTCCAGACGGCTCATTTCCTGCGGGGGACGGTCGGAGGTCAGAACGATCTGCTTTTTGCCCTCATAGAGGGTGTTGAAGGTATGGAAGAATTCCTCCTGGGTGGAATCCTTACCGGCAATAAACTGAATATCGTCCATCAGAAACAGATCGGCAGTGCGATATTTGTTTCGAAACTCCACATTCCGGCCCTCACGGACAGCAGTAATCAGCTCACTGGTAAACTGGTCGCCCTTGGCGTAGACGATATGAAAATCCGGATGTTCCTGCTTGATGACGTTGGCAATGGCATAGAGCAGATGGGTCTTGCCAAGGCCGCTTTCACCGTAAATAAGAAGGGGATTATAGGTAGAAGCAGGCATCGAAGCCACCGCACAGGCAGCAGCATGGGCAAACTGATTGGTGGGGCCAACCACGAAGTTGTCAAAGGTGAACTCCTTACTGATGGCATCCAG
>CAZHGE010000165.1:0-1775 GCA_964531805.1 uncultured Lachnospiraceae bacterium | reverse complement strand
TCATAGTGCAAGGTACCTCTTTCATTTGCTATTCCTACTTATTATACTGGATTCCGGAAAAAAAGGCAACGAAAGGCATCGCAGAAAATTGCGCGCCGCGCTGAGACGATTTGAACGGACGAAATGAAATTTGTAAATTTGTTATATGGAATTCAGCGCCCAAAACCCTTGACAAATACCCGACTGGGGTATATAATCAAGATACCATCAGGGGGTATATTGGAGGCGAGAACTTGAACGAGCATTGCGGATGCGGCGAGCGAACCAAGCACACGCCGCGGTCGGAGGAGGAGCAGAAGCTGCTTCGCAACCGGATCAATCGCATCATGGGCCAGCTCAGCGGCATTCAGCGGATGCTGGACGAAAATCGCTACTGCGGCGATATTTTAACGCAGATTGCCGCAGTGGAGAGTGCGCTGCAATCGGTGGGGTATATTATCTTGAAGGAGCACATGGAAACCTGCGTGGCCGAAGGCGTGCGCGCGGGCGACGACGAAATTCTCGGCGAAGCGTTTGAGCTGATGAAGAAGCTGAAGTGAGGAGGCGCAAAATGACATTTGACGTAAAGGGCATGACCTGCTCGGCGTGCAGCGCGCACGTGGAAAAGAGCGTGCGCGCGCTGAAGGGCGTTCGAAGCGTTTCGGTCAGCCTGCTGACCAATTCGATGGAGGTGGATTTCGATCCTGCGGCGCTGACGGAGGCGGAGATCTGCCGCGCCGTGGCGTCGGGCGGCTATTCCGCGTCGCCGAAGGGCGCAAAGGCGAAGGAAACGGCGCCGAAGGACGATGACTTCAAAAAATCGGTGCGGCGGCTGATCGTATCCATCGCGCTGCTGGTTCCGATGATGTACGTTTCGATGGGCCACATGTTGGGTCTGCCGCTGCCGAAGGCGCTGCACTATCCGATGGTGAACGGCCTTGCGCAGCTGCTGATCGGCACGCCGGTGCTGCTGATCAACCGGCACTACTTCACCAACGGCTTCAAGGCGCTCAGCCATCGCGCGCCGAACATGAACAGCCTGATTTCCATCGGCGCGGCGGCGGGGTATCTGTACAGCCTCGTCAAGCTGTTCTCGCTGGCGATTCAGCTCAGCGCGGGCGGCGCGCGCCCGGCCATGACGGAATTCTATTTTGAATCCGCCGCGATGATAGTGACGCTGATTTCCGTGGGCAAGACGCTGGAGGCGCGCGCGAAGGGCCGCACGTCGGAGGCGATTTCGCGGCTGATGGATCTCGCGCCGCAGCGCGCGACGGTGGTTCGCGACGGCGCGGAGGTTGAAATTGACGCTTTGCAGCTCAAGGTGGGCGACGTGGTGATCGTGCGCGACGGACAGACCGTGCCGACGGACGGCGTGATCGAGGTCGGTCACGGCGCGCTGGATCAGTCCATGCTGACGGGCGAGAGCCTGCCGGTGGAGCTGGGGCCGGGCGACGAGGTGGTTGGCGCGACGATCAACACCTCCGGCAGCTTCCGCTTCCGCGCGACGAAGGTCGGCGAGGATACGGCGCTGAACAAGATTGTGAAGCTGGTGGAAGCCGCCGCCAATTCCAAAGCGCCGATTTCGCGGCTGGCGGATCGCGTCAGCGGCGTGTTCGTGCCGGTGGTGATCGGCATTGCGCTGGCGACGTTTGTCGTGTGGATGGCGGTCGGCGCGGGCGTGGCGGTTGCGCTGAAGCATGGCATCGCCGTGTTGGTGATCTCCTGCCCGTGCGCGCTGGGTCTGGCGACGCCGACGGCCATCATGGTCGGCACGGGCAAGGGCGCAGAGCTGGGCG
>CAZHGE010000164.1:0-1859 GCA_964531805.1 uncultured Lachnospiraceae bacterium | reverse complement strand
TCGCATTGCTGCCGTCTCGCTTGTAGCGGCTCATACCGTTAACCACAACGCCGCTATGCTCCGAGGCGGCAGCGACCACTTCGCCACCGGGGCACATACAGAAGGTATAGACGCCACGTTCGCCGAGGCGATGTGAAAGATTGTATTCACCATGACCGAGAAAAGGTGAGCCTGCCAACTTGCCGTAGAGTGCCGAATCAATATCGCTTTGCAGATGCTCGATGCGAACGCCGACAGAAAATGGCTTGGGACTTAGCCGATAACCGGACTTGAGAAGCATAGCATAAGTATCTCGAGCAGAATGTCCGGGAGCTATGATCAGTGCGCCGCAAGGGAGAGTCTCCCGCTCTCCTGTCCGTGTATGGAGGACTTCGACCGCTTTAACGCTGCTTTGATCGGTAATAATATGCTCCATACGGCAATTGAAGCGAATCTCTCCGCCGAGCGAAACAATATGAGCGGCGATATTTTCAACAATTCCGAGAAGTTTGTCGGTACCGATATGAGGCTTCGCAGCATAGAGTATCTCCTCAGGTGCGCCAAATTCACGAAAGCGTTCGAGAACGTAGCGACATTTACCATCATTAATACGTGTAACCAGCTTGCCATCCGAAAAAGTTCCGGCACCGCCTGCACCGAATTGAATATTGCTGTCGGGATTCAGACATCCCGTGCGATTAAAGCAATCCACCGCCGCTGCGCGCTCGTTTACGCTGTCACCGCGTTCGAGAATGATGGGAGCGTAGCCCTGCTCGGCGAGCAACAGACCGGCAAACATACCGCACGGGCCGAATCCGACGATAATCGGACGATGAGAGAGCGGTATACTTCCCTTTTTAATCATGGACGAAAGATCCATTGGCATCGAAACCTGTGCATCAACTTTGGAAAGAACTGCCTTTTTCGGCATATTTTGAACGCGTAGCACAACCGAATAGACAAAGCAAATCCGATTTTTTCTGGCATCGACAGATTTTTTGACAATGCCCGCAAAATCGCCGTCAAGCGCAATGCCCGCCTTCCTCAAACGGAGACGGGCTTGATCGATGGCTTCGGCGTCGGCACTCTCCGACGCGGGAATTTTGATATTGCGAAGAATGACCTCGCATGGAATATGGGTATTCAACTTAATTTCACCGTTATACTGTATTCGCCGAGCTCATAGACATAGTCACTGTACATGGAAGTAAAGGTAAAGGTCACAGGGACGGTTATGTTGCCCGATGCATTTCTCAAATTGGACAGATCGATATTGGCGTCGACCGAAGAAGCACTGATAAAAGACACATAGCGTGTCTCCCCGCGCACCGTCATTGTAATCGAATCGACTGCCAGCTCGTACGTTAAATCGTTTGGATTATGAACCGAAAAATCACGAATCACTAACTGTTTGGCAGATGTATTCTTCAGTGCAACTTTATATTGGACATAGCGAATGCCGTGAACGCTTTCGGCACCTGTCGGAAGCTCGATTTTTTGATTGATTGTTTCTTCTCCGACCATTTTCTCATCAATCGTAGCAATCAACAGTTCATCGATACCGTTGAGTACCGAGGCCTCGCCTTTGAGCAAAATGGAAGAAGGCGTGATCGAAACCTCGGCATTGGAATCATTAAAATAGCCGTATTTATAGGCAACTGTCAGCGGAATTTCCTTGGTGATATAGACGGGAATATTCACCGAGACCGACTTGGTCTGGAGCTTCAAATAAGGGCTTGTGAGAATTTCGCCCTGAGCATCCACGAGCTGAAGCGTACCCGTCGCCGTAAGAGAATCTGTCAGTCTGCCCAGCCCCGAAAGAACGACTTGAGCGGCGTCAACGGTGCTAAGTTGCCCTGCGGGGCCTGTAACCGTAACCT
>CAZHGE010000163.1:0-1910 GCA_964531805.1 uncultured Lachnospiraceae bacterium | reverse complement strand
ATAGTTGACCATGCAAGAGATAAAGTTGCAAAAGCAATTTCTGCTAAATCAAATGAAATTTATTTTACATCTGGCGGAAGTGAGGCTAATAACTGGGCAATAAAGGGTGTTGCAAAAGCAAATTCATTTAAAGGTAAACATATAATAACAAGCAAAATTGAGCACGAATCTGTTCTAGAAAGTTGTAAAGCATTAGAGAGCGAAGGTTTCGAGGTCACTTATCTTAATGTTGATGAAAACGGCTTAGTAAGTTTGGCAGATGTTTTACATTACATTCGACCAGATACTATTTTAATTTCTATAATGACAGTTAATAACGAAGTTGGAACAATTCAAAACATCAAAGCAATCGCAAAAACTGCACACGAAAACGGAATTGTTTTCCACACTGATGCTGTTCAAGCATTGGGTGCTGTTAAGTTGGATGTTGACGATATGGAAATTGACCTTATGAGTATGTCGGCTCATAAAATTTATGGTCCAAAAGGTTGCGGAGCATTGTATATCAGAAATGGCATAAAATGTGCTGACCTTTTAGATGGCGGTTCGCAAGAACGCAAGCGTAGAGCAGGTACAATAAATGTTCCAGCAGTTGCTGGTTTTGGTAAAGCGGTAGAAATAGCAACTCGTGACATTATAGTTAATCAACAAAAAATCAAAATAATAAGAGATTACTTTGTCAAACAAATCACTGAAAAAATAGCATACACAAAAGTTAATGGACATCCTTATCAAAAAGTTCAAGGAATTGTAAACATTGGTTTTGAAATGGTTGATTCTGAAGCACTTTTAACTATGCTAGATTTAGAGGGCATTGCATGTTCAATAGGTTCGGCTTGCACTGCAGGAGTTGCAGAAAAATCATATGTTCTTAAAGCAATGCGTGTTCCTGATGAGTATTTAAAAGGCTCTTTAAGATTTTCTTTTGGCAAAAATGTTTCAAAAGAAGATATAGATTACACAATAGAAAAACTTGTTGAAATTGTTGCAAAACTTCGTGCTATTAGTCCAGTTACAAAAACAGGGAGGGCTAAATAATGTATAGTGAAAGAATATTAGATTTATTTAAAAATCCTATGAATGCAGGCGGTTTGCAAGGTGCAAATGGCGCTGGTAAATATGTAGATGAAAATTGTGGCGATTCGGTAAAAATTTATTTAAAAATAAATGACAATAAAGTTATAACCGAGGCTCGCTTTAAAACATTAGGCAGTGTGGCAACAATTGTGGCTAGCAGTGCAATGTGTAGTTGTCTTTTAGACTGCACTATTGAAGAAGCTTTAAACATAGACGAAGAAAGAATTTGTGAAATAACAGGTGCTTTCCCCGAAGAAAAGAAATATGCAATAGATTTTGTGGTTAAAGCGGTTAAACTTGCTATTGATAACTATTACACGAATTTAGAAAAGCAACTCAAAAAAATAGCTGAAAGCAAACAAGCTATAAAGGAAGAAAACCCAAATAAAGAAAATGCTCCAAAAGAAGTAGAACCACAGGTTAAAGAACAAGTCAACGAAAGAAGAAAGGTTAGTGCAGCAAAAGCGGCATTTGATGAATTATTTGATTTATAATGAATAAAATTATCCTCTTTGCACATTCTATGTGTAGGAGGGTATTTTTATATGAAAGATGGTTTAATTTGCGGAATGCTTATTGGCTTGATGGCGGGTGCTTTGTTATATAAACATAATCCCCAAACAAAAGAACTTGTTAATCAAACAGAGCAAGCCGTTAAAAAAGAACTAAAAAATATTGCTTCTAAATAACGCCTTAAAACTATAAGGCAAGCAAAAATGTCAACTGCTAAAAAGGTGGTTGACATTTTTGTTTTTAATCAAATATTTAATTCTAGGGCAATCACTTGCAAAAAAAATACAAATAGAGTACAATATGATTGTATGATTTTGGCA
>CAZHGE010000162.1:0-1914 GCA_964531805.1 uncultured Lachnospiraceae bacterium | reverse complement strand
TAGAGAGAACCAGAAATATCGGTATTATGGCTCATATTGATGCTGGTAAAACAACAACAACTGAGCGTATTCTTTACTATACCGGTGTTAACTATAAGATTGGTGATACTCATGAAGGTACTGCAACCATGGACTGGATGGAGCAGGAACAGGAAAGAGGTATCACAATTACTTCAGCCGCTACTACATGTCACTGGACATTACAGAAAGAGACAAAGGCTTGCCCAGGTGCTCTTGAACATCGTATCAACATCATTGATACTCCAGGACACGTAGACTTTACAGTTGAAGTAGAACGTTCACTTCGTGTATTAGACGGCGCTGTAGGTGTTTTCTGTGCAAAGGGTGGCGTTGAACCTCAGTCTGAAAACGTATGGAGACAGGCTGACACATATGGCGTACCAAGAATGGCTTACATCAATAAGATGGACATTTTAGGTGCTAACTTCTACGGAGCTGTAGAACAGATTCGTACAAGATTAGGTAAAAACGCTATTTGTCTTCAGTTACCAATCGGTAAAGAAGATGAATTTAAAGGTATCATCGATTTATTCGAAATGAAAGCTTACATCTACAACGATGATAAGGGTGATGATATTACAGTTACAGACGATTTAGGTGATATGGCTGATGAAGCTGAACTTTATCGTGCAGAATTAGTTGAAAAATGCTGCGAATTAGATGATGATTTAATGATGATGTATTTAGAAGGTGAAGAACCTTCTGTTGAAGAAATGAAGGCAGCTTTAAGAAAAGCTACATGTACTTGCCAGGCTGTTCCTGTTGTATGTGGTACATCATACAGAAACAAGGGTGTACAGAAACTTCTTGATGCTGTTATCGAATACATGCCAGCTCCAACTGACATCGAAGCAATCAAAGGTGTGGACTTAGATGGTAATGAAGTTGAAAGAAAGTCATCTGACTCAGAACCATTCTCAGCTTTAGCATTCAAGATTATGACAGACCCATTCGTAGGTAAGCTTGCTTACTTCCGTGTATACTCAGGAACATGTAAATCAGGTTCTTATGTATTAAACGCTACAAAGGACAAGAAAGAACGTGTTGGTCGTATTCTTCAGATGCATGCTAACAAACGTGAAGAATTAGATATTGTATACTCAGGTGATATTGCAGCTGCTGTAGGTTTCAAAGTAACATCAACAGGTGATACAATTTGTGACGAACAGCATCCGGTAATCCTTGAGTCTATGGAATTCCCAGAACCAGTTATCCAGCTCGCTATCGAGCCAAAGACAAAAGCTGGTCAGGGTAAGATGGGTGAAGCTTTAGCAAAACTTGCTGAAGAAGATCCTACATTCCGTGCTCATACAGATCAGGAAACAGGACAGACAATCATCGCTGGTATGGGTGAATTACACCTTGAAATCATCGTTGACCGTCTCCTTCGTGAATTTAAAGTAGAAGCTAACGTTGGTGCTCCACAGGTAGCATACAGAGAAACATTCACAAAAGCTGTTGAGCAGGAATACAAATATGCAAAACAGTCAGGTGGTCGTGGACAGTATGGTCACTGTAAAGTACGTTTCGAGCCAATGGATGCCAACGGAGATGAATTATTCAAATTCGAATCCGAAGTTGTTGGTGGTGCTATTCCTAAGGAATACATTCCAGCAGTTGGTGAAGGTATCGAGGAAGCTACTAAAGCTGGTAGCTTAGGAGGATTCCCAGTAGTTGGTGTACACGCAGTTGTATACGATGGATCTTACCATGAAGTTGACTCTTCTGAAATGGCATTCCACATTGCTGGTTCTATGTGCTTCAAGGAAGCTATGCAGAAAGCAGCACCAGTATTACTTGAGCCTATCATGAAGGTTGAAGTAACAATGCCTGAAGAATACATGGGAGATGTTATCGGTGATATCAACTCTCGTCGTGGACGTATCGAAGGTA
>CAZHGE010000161.1:0-1976 GCA_964531805.1 uncultured Lachnospiraceae bacterium | reverse complement strand
ATATTGCACCGACTGTCAGCGGCGTTGTCGGATCTGAGGCAGATGCAAGGCGAGATGCTATCGACCATGCGAATCGAGCTATGGCGGATTATTGTGCAGGGTACGTTTGGGCAGCATATCTCGATGCCGAAGCCGCCTATTGCGATAAAAACGGACGCAGTATCGTGGAGAATTTCCATGCCGACGGTATTCATCTGCTTCCTCATGCTTATCCCGCTTGGGGAAGAGCTATCGGCGCGGCACTTTCCACAATAAAATAAATTGGAGGATTACAACAATGTTACAATTTAAAAAAGAGTTTGAAAAAGAGCTTTTCGAGCTTGAGGTTCGTGCGCTGGACGAATCTTATGATCCTGCTGTGCGGATGTGTACCTCCTATCGCGGAAAGAACGGTTATCATAGCCGTCTCTCCGATTGCACTGTTCATGAAATTCGCAAATCCTTTGAATATGCCTATCAACTTTTGAACCGTGACGGCGAAGGAGATCGGGCGCGTGCTCACGATATCCTCTATCGCGTAATTGCATTGCAGGATATGAACCCGGCGCGTAATACCTACGGTATCTGGCAGTATTTTTTGGAGGAGGATTTGGAAGAGATGAATCCGCCCGATTGGAATTGGGCAGATTTTAATGGCAAGATTTTGCTTCAAATGCTGGGAGAGCATGATGCAAAGCTCAGCGAGGATATTAAGGTGCGGATGCGCGATTCGGTTGTTCATGCCTGCCATGCCATCATCAAGCGTAATGTTCAGCCAAGTTATACCAATATATCGGTGATGGGGGCTTATGTGACGTTGTACGCAGGCGAATTGATGAACAATGAAGAATTTTTCATCTACGGTAAGAATCGCCTCAAGGCTCTTCACACTTACAATATGTCGCACGGAAGCTTCAGCGAATTTAACAGCCCGACTTATACCTTCGTTTGTCTGGAAGATTTATCGGCTCTCCATTGCGATATTAAGGATGAGGAATGTAAACGTCTTTCGGATGAATTGATCAAGTTGGCTTGGGAGACGGTTGCACTTCATTTTCATACCGCGTCCGGACAGATGGCAGGGCCACATGATCGTGCCTATGCATTTCTCTTGGCGGATTCAACTAAGCTTTCCATTGAGCGTGCGCTCGACTATCGCATCAAGCTGATTGAGGATTATCGCGTTTTTAATACCGAAAATATCGGTAACCTACACTTCACCTACCCGCTTTCCTGCCCAGAGGAGTATATCCCTTATTTCACCGAAGCGACAAAGGAACGTATTCTGGATCAAACTTTTGCACCCGGACGCATGGCGTATACCTACATGAACGACGTTTATACGCTCGGAAGTCTTCACAACGAGTGTGCGTGGAACCAACATCGCAATGTTCTCGGCTATTTCGGAAGCGTAAAGGAACCGGTGGCATTCAATCTCAAATGTCTCCACGATGATTGGGATTATTGCTCGGCGCAGATGGCGACCATTCAGGAGAAAGGACGCACGCTTACCTCTTTTACTTTTGTGACAGACGGAGGAGATACACATGTATGCCTTGATATGGTAAAGAATGCTGCGATTAAAGCGAAAGATTTTCGTATTCGCGCACTTTTTGAGGGTGCTACACGGTATCTTACAGCTGAACAGCTTGGCGAGTCTTCCTTTGTTGTAACCGATTCGAGAAACGGAATGACCGTTTTTATCGATTTTCCTTATGCAAAATTCGGGGATACACTCGTGCGATTTGCTATTGTTCGTAAGGAAAATCAGCTCGGTATTGATGCGATTCTTCACAGCGATGAAGAAACAACGATCGATTTTGCTGCAATAGAGCAAGCTATGATCGTTGTTGCGGTTGAATACAGTCTTGACGGAAATCGTATGCCCGATGAAAAAATGACAGTTTGTACCGAAGAAGATCGTGTCACCGCTAACTTCGGAAATCTCAGCGTCAGCATGAGTCAAAAGCCGGACAATGGACGTGTGATCCGCGACA
>CAZHGE010000160.1:1020-2106 GCA_964531805.1 uncultured Lachnospiraceae bacterium | reverse complement strand
GTGCAGCAAATGAACGAACCGTCCGGTCACCCGTAGAAGTGGAAATCTGGGTATTGGTGTCGGCGGCCAGTTTTTCCTTCAGCTCCGCCGCGATTTCGGCCAGGTCACGGTGCAGCAGACGCAGACGCACCAGCAGCCAAAGTACGCACAGTACGAGCGCAACAGACAGCACAATTCCCCAAATCTCCATAGCAGGCTCCTTACTTCAAGTCCTTACGTTTAAAGCAGATAATTCCGGCAATCGATGTGATCAGAGTGATCTCAAAAGACGCGCAAAGAGAAAAAACAGGGCGTGCCAGCTCCTGGTTTGCCAGCTGTACCGACTGCCCACTGGGAAGAAAATCCACAAGAAATTGATAAACTTTACGCAGTGTACCGGATACATAATACGGGTTGGGCAATGGTTCGCTGACCTCCATACCGTTGGCAGTAAAAATTGCGGTGGATGCAAGCTCCGGTTCGCAGAGTATGTTATAAATTGTGCCCCCAATGGCAATCAGACCAAGCATCATCAAAATGGATACGACCGCAGACGTGGCTCGATTTGGTATGAGCATGGCAATCATCGTCAGGATTGCAGCTTCTGCAACTGTCAGCATCAAAATAAGTGCTGCGCTCAAAACCGGCTGCATTTCCCCACTCAGCTTTAACCCGCCCAGAATGCAGGCACCTGATGCGCCGCCTAAAATCCACGCCGCCAGGATAATAAAGCAGCCGGAAACAATCGTGATCAAGGAAGATAAGTACACGTTCTGCCGGGAATGACCGGCAATCAGCTTGTTCCGCAGCGTGCCATCCTGATACTCCACCCCAAGGAAAAGGCCGGAAAAGACGCTGTAAAGAATGGGAAAGAACGGGAAGATATCCATCATTACCTCTTCGAGAGTATACTCCTGCAAATTTTCTGGGGAAATTTTAAAGATACGGAATACCGAGAAAGCGAATGTGGCTGCGGCGCAAAGCCACAGCACTCTGCTTGTGCGCAGGCGGTAAAAGCCTGCTCTCAGAAGCTTACGCATGGCGGGCACCTCCAATCAAGTTCATGTAAAAGCTTTCCAGGCTTTCGTCACGCTCTTTCATGCTGTA
>CAZHGE010000160.1:0-1010 GCA_964531805.1 uncultured Lachnospiraceae bacterium | reverse complement strand
GTAAATGGTGCAATTTCTCTGCATTGCCCGCTCTGCCAGCTTTGTGACAAGAACGTCACCGTAAATATCAACCTTGTTTCCTTCCGTCACGCTGTATTCAATTTGCATCTCATCGAGAACCTGAATCAGGGCGTGGACATTGCTTGCATCCACGCGGACGCATTTACGGCAGCGCTGCTCCAGTTCTTCGCTGCTCATCTCCTTTACCATATGCCCGGCATCGATAAACCCGTAGTGGGTAGCCAAACGCGCCAGTTCATCCAAAATGTGACTGGAAATCAACACGGTAATTCCGTATTCACGGTTAAGTTTTAGAATCAGCTCTCTGATCTCAATGATTCCCTGCGGGTCAAGTCCGTTCACCGGCTCGTCCAAAACAAGAAAATCCGGATTTCCGGCCAGCGCCACAGCAATTCCAAGCCGCTGACGCATGCCAAGCGAGAAATTTCTTACTTTTTTCCTTCCGGTGTCTTCCAGACCAACCAGGCGAAGCAGCGGCTGCACACCGCTTTGAGATGGGATGCCCAATATACGGTATTGCTGGCAGATGTTTTCGGCGGCAGTCATGTCCAGATAAATGGACGGCGTTTCCACCACGGCGCCAATTCTGCGCCGGCTTTTTAGAATTCGGAGTGTATTATTTCTGACGCCGTAAATGCTGTAGCTGCCGCCTGTCGGCTCCTGTAAGCCGCAAATCAGCCGTATGAGTGTCGTTTTTCCTGCACCATTCCTGCCTACAAGGCCATAAATTGCGCCCTTTGGTACGCGCATGGACAGATCATCCAGCACCGTGCATTTCCGATACCGCTTCGTCAGTCCACTGGTTTCAAGCACATATTCCATGATATTTACCTCCTTTGCTTGATGGCACCAGTTTAACCGGAAACGGTTAAGAAACCGGTTAAGGAAACGGTTGAGAAAGGGTGGAGAATTATGCCTTGAGGCAAAAACCGATCCCCCACACGGATTCAATGTAATCCTTTCCCGATACCTCACGAAGTTTTGTACGC
>CAZHGE010000159.1:0-2125 GCA_964531805.1 uncultured Lachnospiraceae bacterium | reverse complement strand
AAATCTATAAACTGCTTTTGTTGCTTTATGCTAAAAAACACGCCACTTTGTAGTAACCTAAAAAATATTTCACTAGATTTTGGGCGATTAGAGGTGTGGCTTGTATGGCTGTGCTTTACATGCTTTGTGCGGTTGATGGCTTCTAGTATTTCATTTTTAGTGGTGGGTGCATTTATCACACTTTTTAGATTCACTCCCATTCTATTTGACTGTCTTGTGCCTATATTTATGCTAGGCACATTTAAATAAGGGGCTTCTTTTAGCCCACAGCTAGAATTCCCTAGCAAGAAGTCCGCCTCTTTCAAAAGGGCGATAAAGTATTCAAAGCGGATGCTTGGATAGAATCTAAATCGCTCTTGATTTTCTAGCATTTTATAGCTTTCTAAAATATGCTCAAATCCAAAGTCATTATTTGGATATATGATAATGTAGTTTCTTTCACTTTGTTTCAATGCTAGACATAATTCATCAGCTTGATTTTTAAGTGAGTGTATTTCTGTAGTTACGGGGTGGAACATCACGATACCATAAGATGAAAAGGGAATGTCATAATATCGCTTCACTACTTCAAATTTTATATTTGAGTTGTCGATAATGTCTAAATCTGGTGAGCCGATAATAAAGATAGATTCTCTACATTCTCCTAACTGCAATAATCTCTGCTTGGCTATCTCGTCATTTACTAAATGTATATGTGCTAGCTTGGAGATAGAATGTCTTAGACTATCATCTATCGTGCCTGAAACCTCACCTCCCTCTATATGTGCGACTAAAATATTATTTAGCACACCTACACAGGTAGCTGCCAAAGGCTCGATTCTATCACCGTGCACTATGATTAAGTCTGGTTTGTATTCCGCTACAAATTTAGCAAATCCATCTATGGTATGAGCCAACGCTAAATCCATTTGATAGTATTTATCGTGGTTTATGAACTTATAAATATGCTTGAAATTTGACTTTTCTATCTCTCTAACTGTCAGCCCAAAGTGATTGCTTAAGTGCATACCAGTAGCGAAAATATATAGCTCAAAGTCTGATGAATTTTCTACCTTTAAAGCAAGTGATTTGATTTTAGAAAAGTCCGCTCTAGTCCCACTTACAAATACAATCTTGCGTTTTTTAGAATCTGCCATTATACGCCTTAAAAAGCTACATCGCTTAATTGTATTTGAACATCGTTAGCAATGTCTTTTGTTGCTACTTTGCCTAGAATCTTTTCGTAATACTCTGCTCCCAATCCGCCTTTTGAGGGACGCTTCACCCAAATATTATCGCTACTTAAAATCTCACCTTTTTTAATGTCTTTGATACTCACCACACTTGCAAAGGCAAAATCCATAGTTACTTGCTCTTCTTTTAAAGCTTGTTTGTTTTCTTCCCCACGCAATATAAACATTTCTTTGCTCTTTTGTAATAATTCTTTTAGGGCATTTTCATCCATAGAGCAGATAATATCAGGACCCTCTCTATTCATAGAATCTGTGAAGTGTCTCTCTAATATACAAGCTCCGAGGCTTACTGCCCCTAAACATGCGAGATTATTTTTCGTATGGTCGCTTAATCCCACAAGGCAGTTAAACTCTCTTTTTAGTGTCTGCATTGCTTGTAATCGAACGAGATTTGGAGGAGTGGGGTAGAGATTTGTCGTATGCAATAAAACAAATGGAATCTCCCCATTTTTTAGAATCTCTACGGCTTTTTTGATAGATTCTAGACTATTCATTCCCGTGCTTAAAATAATAGGCTTTTTAAACGCCACTATGTGCTTTAATAGCGGATAGTTATTGCACTCACCACTGCCGATTTTAAAGGCAGCGACATTCATATCTTGCAAACGATTAGCTGCTGCACGAGAAAATGGCGTGCTGATATAAATTAGTCCTTTAGATTCTGTATATTCTTTCAAGGCTAATTCATCTTTATAGCTTAAAGCACATTGTTTCATAATATCATAGATGCTTTGTTTAGCATTACCCGGGATAACTTTTTTTGCCACTTGGCACATCTCATCCTCTATAATGTGTGTTTGGTGCTTTATAAGCCTAGCTCCCGCCCTTTTAGCAGAATCTACCATTAGCTTTGCGACTTCCAAGCTACCACCGTGATTTATGCCAATCTCTGG
>CAZHGE010000158.1:0-2161 GCA_964531805.1 uncultured Lachnospiraceae bacterium | reverse complement strand
CTTTGAAAGTCCCAATACCTCATAATAATCACGCTTATCAGCCATTAAAATTAATCCTTTACATTATAATCATCGGAATAATACTCGCCGCTTGCGCCGGTATTACCTGCATCCGTATTTGCGGTGTCGGCATTAGCCGCATCGCCTCCCTGCTGCTGATACATCTTTGCGGAAATGTCATAGAAAGCTTTGGAAAGCTCTTCTTTAGCTGCCTTAATAGCTTCCATATCTGTTCCCTTAATTGCTTCTTTCAATGCATCAAGCTTTGGCTGTATATTGTTCTTATCTTCATCAGTTAGCTTATCGCCCAATTCCTCCATCGTCTTCTCGCACTGATATACCATCTGATCGGCTTCATTTCTTACATCGATTTCATCACGGCGCTTCTTATCTTCCTCTGCATATTTTTCTGCATCCTTAACAGCTGCCTCAATATCTTCCTTGCTCATATTGGTGGAAGAAGTAATTGTAATTTTCTGTTCCTTACCTGTTCCGAGATCTTTAGCGGAAACATTTACAATTCCGTTCGCATCAATATCAAAGGTAACTTCAATCTGGGGAACTCCGCGACGCGCTGCAGGAATACCGTCAAGGTGGAAAGTACCGAGGGATTTATTATCCCTTGCCATTTCTCTTTCGCCCTGAAGAACATTAATCTCAACCGATGTCTGGCCGTCCGCTGCGGTAGAAAAGATTTGCTGCTTCTTGGTAGGAATTGTAGTATTACGCTCTATAATACGTGTGCAAACACCGCCAAGAGTCTCAATACCAAGAGACAGAGGAGTTACATCAAGAAGAAGAAGTCCCTTAACGTCACCGCCTAAAACGCCGCCCTGAATTGCCGCACCCAGTGCAACACATTCATCAGGGTTAATGCCCTTATGCGGTTCCTTTCCGATGAAATTCTTAACTGCTTCCTGAACTGCCGGAATTCTTGAAGATCCACCGACGAGAAGAACCTTATCTATCTGATTTACGCTCAAGCCGGAATCGGACATTGCCTGACGTACAGGCTTCATAGTTGCTTCAACAAGGTCCGCAGTAAGCTCGTTGAATTTTGCACGGGTAAGAGTCATATCAAGATGCTTAGGACCGGTCGCATCTGCCGTAATGAAGGGAAGATTAATTGCGGAGGTAGTCATACCGGAAAGCTCTATCTTTGCTTTTTCCGCCGCTTCCTTAAGGCGCTGCAATGCCATTCTATCCGATGATAAATCTATACCCTGTTCGCGCTTAAATTCCGATACCATATAATCAATTATTCTTTGGTCAAAATCATCGCCGCCAAGACGTCCGTTACCGCTTGTCGCAAGAACCTCAAAAACGCCATCGCCAATTTCAAGAATTGAAACGTCAAAGGTGCCTCCGCCTAAATCATATACCATAATTTTCTGTTCGTGCTCTTTATCAAGACCGTAAGCAAACGCTGCTGCCGTTGGCTCATTTATAATACGCTTAACATCAAGACCGGCAATTTTGCCTGCATCCTTAGTTGCCTGACGCTGACTGTCTGAAAAATATGCGGGAACCGTAATAACTGCTTCTGTTACCTTTTCACCGAGATATGCTTCTGCATCGGCTTTGAGCTTTGAAAGCACCATCGCGGAAATCTGTTGAGGAGTATATGCACTTCCGTCAATATTTACCTTATAGTCAGAGCCCATCTCACGCTTAATGGAAATAACGGTTCTATCGGGATTGGTAACTGCCTGACGCTTTGCTACCTGACCAACCATACGTTCACCGTTCTTTGCAAATGCAACAACCGAAGGAGTAGTACGTGCGCCTTCCGCACTTGCAATAACTACCGGTTCTCCGCCTTCCATAACTGCAACACAAGAGTTAGTTGTTCCTAAGTCAATACCAATAATTTTTCCCATAATAAATTCCTCCTAATTAGTATAAATTTTACTGTATTTGTTTAATTAGCTACTTTTACTATTGAATATCGCAAAATTCGCTCGCCTATCTTATAGCCCTTGCCGAATACTTCTATTATCTCGCCTTCACCTTTTTCCTCATCCTCGCAATGCATCACGGCATTATGAAGCTTGGGATCAAAAGGAATTGAAGTATCAATCTCTTCAACTCCTAAAAGCGAAAGAGTTTCGTTAAACTGCTTTGCTATCATACATAGCCCTTGATAAACAACATCTTCATC
>CAZHGE010000157.1:0-2410 GCA_964531805.1 uncultured Lachnospiraceae bacterium | reverse complement strand
TCAGAAATTTCAGATTGATTTCCATTCCCCGATACTGTAAAATGAGTTTGGAAGTCGCTGACCGCATTTCCGCTTGCCTGTCCTACTGTTGCCGCAGTGGGGCGGGCATTTTTATTCACCGTCATAGCTTCACCTCCAGCTTGCGAATACCGCCATTCTCCGCAGGTGTGGCGGGGCTATTGCCTGCGCCGTCAGCGCATTGTAAGTACCGCACTAAATTTGGGTAAAAGATTAAGGCTTTGTGTCCCGCCTTTCGGGTAGGAATAGCTCCGGTTTTGATCCATCCCCGAAGGGTGTATTCACTCACAGGTAGCCCGTCCGTCTTACGTCTGGTTACGACTTCACGAACGGTTAGCACATCATTCATCGCTTTGCCCCCTCTCTAAGTAAGAAAAAAATACTTCCTGATTGATACGGATTCCCTTTGTGCCATAGCGTACAACAGCACCAGCCGATTCCGCAATCTGCATTAGATGGAAACGGCTCAAATTCGTTTCGGCCATCATGCCCTTCACCGACCGCAATGTTGCATTGGGATTCTCCTGTAACATTCTCATTCCAAATAACTCCTTTCAAAAATTGACTGATGTTGTCTTGACAAGTCATATTTTATGCTGTAAAATGTATTTGTACAATACACAAGATAGCTACATAAGCAAAGAAAATAGGAGCGTGATGTATTCGCATGGAATACGATTTCGTGGATATAGGGCATAGAATCAAGGCTATGCGCAAGAAACGCGGATGGTCACAAGATAAATTTATTGAACAATTAAATGCAGTATATTTGCAAATTGGGCGAAACAAATTGTCAAAAATTGAAAATGGGGACAAATTTGCGTTTACGCTTGATTTTTTGCTTGCCAGCTGCAAGTTATTCCATTGTGACATCGGTTACCTTATGGGTGAATATGGCGAATGTCAGACACGGGACAATCAATTTATTCATGAACAAACTGGATTATCCGACAAGGCAATTCAGCACATTATTGATTTGCGCCCCTCTCCCGATAGCGCAGCACGATTTATAGTTCCAACAGACGCTCCCGACATTATGAATTGGATTATTGAAAACATCAATTATGATTTACTCATGCTCTATCTATCTTACTTGTGCGAAAAAGCAAGAGAACATCAGCGCAGTTGCGACGAAGACGATGGTACGTATTTGGAAACACGCAATGAGCTTGACCTAGCAAGATATCAGGTAAGCAAAATACTTGATGGATTGTTTGACTTTTTTATAAAAGATTTCTGTCTTCATCAGGAGGAGGCCAGTAAGGTCACATGGGAGGTCATAGACGATGGCAACGATTGAGAAAATCACCGGCAAAAGCGGCGATACCTACCGCATCACTGTTTCCAGCGGTTTTGATATCTCCGGCAAGCGCATTCGCCACCGTATGAGCTATAAGCCCACGGAGGGCATGACGGCACGGCAAACGGAAAAAGCAGTCCAGAGAGCAGCGGCAGACTTCGAGCGGTCTATTGAACAGGGCTACGCCCTCGATAACCGCCAGACCTTCGCTGAGTATGCCGCCTATGTGTTGGATATGAAAGAGCGTACAGGCGTCCGCGCAACCACGCTGGATAGATACAGAGGCTTGCTGGATCGGATCAATGCCGCAATCGGTCATATTAAGCTGGCTGACCTCCGCCCTCAACATCTGAACGCCTTTTATAAAAACCTCGCTGAGCCGGGGCTTCGTGCCGGTGGCGGCTCAGCCACGGCGAAAATGGACATTGCAGCATGGCTGAAAGCAAATAAGACCTCTCGCGCAAAAATCGCGGAAAAGGCCGGTATTTCCGCCGCTACAATGGGGGTAGTGGTTAAGGGTGACCCCATTAGGGAGGACAAGGCGGAAGCCATTGCGCAAGCTATGGGCGAGCGTGTAGCGAATGTTTTCACCATCAGCAAGGACGATAAACCACTGTCTGATAAGACTGTGCTGGAGCATCACGGGTTGATTTCAACCATTCTTGCACAGGCGGAAAAGGAAATTCTTGTGCCGTACAATGCTGCGGCAAAAGCTACACCTCCAAAGGTGGAAAAGCATGATCCAAACTATTTTCAGCCGGAACAGATCACCGCTATTTTGAGCGCATTGGAGCAAGAACCGCTGAAATGGCAGCTTATTACGCATTTGATGATCGTAACCGGCTGCCGTCGCGGGGAGATCATGGGGCTACAATGGGACAGAGTTGATTTTGACCGCAATCGGATAAAAATTGATAAGTCCCTTGTTTCTACGAAAAGCAAGGGAATCTATTTAGGGCAACACCGCACAAATAGCGTATAGGGAGAGCCATAGCAAGCTCGTCTGTAGGGCAGCCGGTATTATCCCCTCAGTTCGCCTGGCAGGGCGCATCAACTCAGACTGCCAGGCAGGGCCTGTCAGCCAGAATCAGG
>CAZHGE010000156.1:0-2421 GCA_964531805.1 uncultured Lachnospiraceae bacterium | reverse complement strand
CTCCAAAATGTCCAAGCCTTTTCAATTCCTCTACTGATACTCCACAGCAAAATGCATCTCTATCAGCGGTAGTCACAAGACTTGTCACATTGCGAGCATTTATTAGAACTTTTTTTAGATATTGAGGCTCTATACTGTGTTCTCCTCGTTGAGGATAAAATAGAGCATCCCAACCTCGTCGGCTACCTCTAAACACATTATAAACACGATTAATAGGAACAATTTTGTCTTTTATATCAAGTAACCAATTTACATCGTGAAACAATGCATTATAGCAAACATTTAAGTTGAGAATGTTTGCTATCTGTGTTTGCGAATAGGTTGATAGTCTGGAAATATTGCGGTTTAATTCCGACGATAACATTGCTGCATTAACCAATGTATTTTCAGCATCTGGACTTTCAGAAAGCTGCTCCAACGAAAGTTTCCAAAGCCAAAAATCCGTATTTGAATTTTCACTGCTATATTTCTTTTCTAAAATTAAAATTGTTGTAACGACATCAGCATTTTTGAACCAACGCCCTTTTCCACTTATATGTACTTGCTTTATATTGTACTTTTGTTTTAATACTTCAATAAGTTTAATTCCAGCGTTGGTGCCAAGCCACGAATTAGAAACAATGATTCCCATCGTTCCAGATGGCTTAATGACATCTGCTATTTTAGTTGCAATGTAACAATACAAGTCCGATCTTCCATCCAAATCAACAAAAAAAGGCATTTTTGATATTTCATCTTTGTCATCGGCAGGAATAATCTCAAAAGGAACAAATGGTAAATTGGAAACAACCGAGCCAAAAGCAGGTAATCTCAAAATCATATTTTCTCCTGTTTCTGGATTTGTTATTGTGATTTTTTCACCAATATCCAATGTTAAAGCATTATGCTGAAACAACCTGTTCGCAACATTAATTGTGTCCGATTCGGTCATACTTATATTTGCTACTTGCAATGGATAATTATTTTTATCACATGCCCAAACAGTTTCAACTGCTTCTTTTGCTGACATTTGTGTCTTTTTGATTTTGATAGCTTCTTTTGTATTGTACCCGTACCACAACAGCAATCAAGAATTGTATCGGTCCAATCTTTCACAGTTAATCTAACTAATAACTTGGCTAATTCCGTTGGTGTTGTATATTGTCCATTTATCGCTCTTTTGCTTGTGGCAACAGAACCTTCCAATATATTTTGAAGTGTCTCTTGATTAAGATGATCTATTCCATTATTGCGTAAAAAGTTGGAAAATTCAATAAAATCTTGCCACGATAATTCTGGCAAAACATCGTTATATCTAATTGCTGAAAATACATTATAAAAGTCACACCTTTCGGTAATTTTTTTGAAAAGTGCATTTGCATCATCTGGAGTTTTATCATAATCGATTTCATCAACCAGCATTGCTCCATTTTGCTTGTGTTTGATGATATGAGCAAATATAATTCTATTTGCCCAATTCAAAATGATTGTTTTTGCGTAAGCCTTATACTTATCCGTTTCGTCTTGTGCATATTCTGATTTAACATTCAACCACCAATTATCAATATATGCCGCCATAATCGAATCCCTAAAAGAATTTATACGTAAACTTTCAGAAATTAGATTTTTATTTCTTTGAATAAGCGTTGTAATCGTGGATTCAGATATTACTTGTCCAAGAGGTGCATTGCGAAATTCTCCAGAAACAAAATACCCATTTATTTCGGTAATAATTTCTTCAAGTTGCTTTTCCCAATCAGAACGATATATCTCAACATCTTGTCTTGTGCGAATGTGGTTTGTCTCATTCCACTGTTTAAGTTTCTTAAACGAATTTCCATCTTCACGAACATATAATACAGCATATGTAAAATTCCATATCAAGCAACTATTAAGATTTAATGCAATTGCTTTTCGCTGTGCGTCTTTTATAAATGTTTCATCCTCAATAGGAACATCTGGCATTTTAAGTTCCCAACCTTGAAGAATAGCACTTTGCTCAACATTCCTGTATAAAACGACATCAGGGAACATAGTATTTCCTCTGCTTATAGAGATTGTATTTTCGCCACCAGCTTTCTTGATAACAAAGTCGTTATCTTTGGCAATTAAGTTTATTCTTGAAATTAAATCTATTGCCCAGCTTCGTTCATTTCGACGAACTACTGTTGCCATAATTACATCTCCTATCTTTCTTCAAAATCTTTTATAAGATTAGTTATCGCAATATTTCGCTTTGTCTTCTTTTCCAATCCTTCCCACGCCAAGAACAAACGTCTTTTTGCAACATCAATATAATTGATATCGTCTTTTTTGAACAACGCAACATCTTCGTTTTTTTCGATACCAATAAAATTGCGACCTTCCATTAAAGCGGCAACAAGAAATGACCCACTACCGAATGTGTTATCTAAAACCACATCTCCCGGATTAGAATAGGTA
>CAZHGE010000155.1:0-2603 GCA_964531805.1 uncultured Lachnospiraceae bacterium | reverse complement strand
GTATACAAATGTGGGTATTTCATAGGGAAAACTCCTTTCATAATTTCCATTATATCATCTTATTTTTCAGTTGTACAATTCCATTGAATTCAGTCCAGCATGTTTAAAATGGAATGCTAAAGGCATTTATGTTATATTTCACAACATTCTCCTTGACAAATCCCCTGAACAATTGCTATGGTGAATAGGCAGGAGGCGCTTATATTATGGAATTATCCTATTTACAGTATTTTCTCACCGTGGCCAAGCTGGAGCATATATCCAAGGCAGCACAGGAGCTGCACATTACTCAGCCTGCCCTCAGCCGTGCCATTGGACGGATCGAGAATGAGGTTGGAACCCAGCTCTTTATCCGGGAAGCAAACCGGATCCATCTGAACCATGCGGGACGGATCTTTCTTTTCCGGGTGCAGCAGATGCTCTCGCAGTACGACGATGCCATGCGGGAGATTAAGGACTGCACGCTGGAGGACAGCGGCCCGGTGATGGCACTGTCCGTTTCCGAGGAGCTTTTTTCGGACTTTGCCTGCCAGTACATGCTGGAGCATCCGAACATTCAGCTATTCCATCGGATCATGGACACCGGCGAGATGGTCGAAACGCTGGAACGGCACGGTGCGGAGTTTGCCATAACCACCGAACCCACCGGTGCGGCCAACATTATGTGGAAGCCGCTGGCACGGGAGGAATTTGTGCTGGCAGTCTCGAAGGAGAGCAGACTGGCGGAGCTGGAGACCGTGGATCTGACCGATCTGGCAGAGGAACACTTTATCTTCAATCAGGGCGGTACGGTGTTTGACAGCTATCTTCGGGAGTGTTGCCTCAGTGCAGGCTATGACCCGAAGGTACGGTTCAAGGGTGTGGACTCAGACCTTCCGTGGGAACTGCTGCGGAGAAATCAGGGTGTTATGTTCCTGCCCGCAGGTGCCCTGTATCGACGCTATAACAGCTATCTTCAGACCCGAATGGAGAATATTAAGTTCCTTAAGATCAGCGCGCCGGGCTGCTACAGAACCATCGGTGTTGCAAGACTTCGCGGCGGCTATATGAACAATGCCTCCTATGCGGCCATGCGGGGACTTCGG
The DNA here is from genome assembly GCA_964531805.1 of uncultured Lachnospiraceae bacterium. Taxonomy (GTDB): domain Bacteria; phylum Bacillota; class Clostridia; order Lachnospirales; family Lachnospiraceae; genus RGIG8767. The sequence continues at coordinate 1,518 of CAZHGE010000155.1, read as the reverse complement.
GATTATTACAAGACCTTTGAAGGAAAGCCCGGAATCGAGCTGCTTTGAATCTAGCCCCCCGCCAGTGCTGTCCGGTACTGGGCGGGGGTTATTCCGTCGCACCGGCGAAAGGCCCGGGTCAGGGTCCATGCGCTGTTGTAGCCGACCTGCTCGGCCACCTCGGTAAGGCTCAGCTCGGAGCGGGACAGGAGCTGCTTTGCCTGCTGTACCCGAACCTTTGTTATGGTGTCCAGCACATTTTCCCCCTGCTCCTGCTTGTAAAGATGGCTCAAATAGGAGGAACTGTAGCCAAAGCACTGGCACAAAAGGTCAATGCCCAGCTCGCAGTTGTCATAGTTCTCCAGAATATATTGCCGGATCCGGTCAGTTCTGCTGCCGCATACCGGGGATGCATCCGGGGCAATGCTCCGGAAAAAGTGCTCCAGCACCGTGTCAAGCTGCTCCAGCGTTTTGCAGCGGGCCAGCATTGTGTCGATCTCCGGCCCGGTGGGAAGCTGTGTGGTGGGGGCACCGGTGGGACATATGGTGATGGCCGTCCGCAAAAGCTCCCGGACGGAGTTTTTCAGCTCCCAAAGGGCGTGCTCCTCCTGAGGGAAGGTGTCGATATAAACCTCCATCAGTGCCCGGGCCTGCTTATAGTCGCTGGTAAGGATAGCGTTATAAAAGCGCTTTTCGTTGTAGTCCCGGTAACGGTCGGTGTTTTTGTCGCTCAGTACGTCATAGGCGGTGAAAACTCTCCGCTCTGGCTGAGTGGTGTTCTGCCGGATCAGCGCCCGGGATTCCCGCCAGATGCGGGTCAGATCCCGCAATGCCGTGGTGCTCTGGCTGACGGTGGCGGCAATGAAGATGGCATAGTCGTTTTGCAGATAAGAGATCGCCCGGCGCAGTACCTCTGCAACCCCCTGGGTAAAGGTTTCCGGGACGGTGTCCCCGTCGGCCTCCTGCAAATTGACCAGAAGGAGCACCTCGCTTCCGGCCACTGCCGAATAGCAGATATACTCCACCTGAAGCATTTTGCTGCACACCAGTCGGGCGGTGCTACATACGTTGTTAAATTCCTCGTGGCTGCCGGGATATTGGAGCGCATCGGCGTCTCCGATGCCGATGATGTCCAGAGTACAGACCAGAACCTGTGTTGAAGCCAGCATGATTCCGTTTTTCTCGAGCTGAGAGTCCAGATTGCTGGTGTGGATGGGATTTACGCTGTCTTCAATCAGATTTCGGATAAAAATGTTTTGCAGCATATTGCGGCATGAGAGCAGCTCTCGTCGGAGCTGCTGATTTTCTTCCTGAAGGGCTTGGCAGTCCAGCATAGGCGTGTCCCCCTTTTCACAGCTCTATTGTATCATATTTTTTTCAGTGCGTACCCATTGTGGGTGCGCAATTTCTGTTTTTTTGCGCAATTATTTTGATTTCGTGGAAGAATCGAAGTTTTTGCGCCAATCGAAGAAAATGAATATGGAAACGGCATGCAAAAGTCGCTAGGATAGAACCAGCGAAACCAAAATAATGAAGGAG
>CAZHGE010000154.1:1434-2684 GCA_964531805.1 uncultured Lachnospiraceae bacterium | reverse complement strand
TGTTCTTTACCTCGTTCATTACACTTTTGATTTATTATACCACAGCATCAAGTTTGTTCCGTGATGTTGTTACATATGATCAAAAAGTGGTAATAACACAAACTGCATTTCATTTTCCGTCTTTGACGGGGACTATACAATTATGTTGTATGTTGATGTGATTTTGATTTTTGTCAATCTCACTATCTTCGACGACGGCTGTATGTAATTACGAAACCATTCGTCCAACCACATTCCATATTTCATATTGTTCTCCTTTTCGTTATTACTATAATTATAATTTTTCTTATCACCTTTGGAAAACTACACTCAAACAGCAACAAAAAAGAGAGAACCTAAAATGTGCAGGTTTCATAGGGATTATTTGGAAACATTAAATTATAATCAAAATTGAAGCTAAATACTTTAAGCGAAGAAACAATCGGATCCCACATGGAGTCTGATTTTTCTTTTGAAAATTTTTATAAGTTTTTTCAAAAAGCACCCATTTCCTATTGACAAGTATCAATGTGATGTGTATAATAGTATTGATGATAGTCAATGTGAGGTGCTTATAATGGAAAGAGAAGAATGTACGAAAATCTTAAAAGCGTTAGCGGACGATACCCGTATGAAAATCTTTGAAATGTTACGAGGCGGGAAAAAGTGCGGTTGCCAAATTCTTGAAAGTCTGAATATTACGCAACCTACGCTTTCCCATCATATGAAGATACTTTGCGATTGCGGAATTGTTATTGCCGAGAAAGATTGGAAATGGATGCACTATTCCATTGACTGCGATAAGCTGAAAGATTTGTTAGCTTATCTTGGCGATACGGCGTGTAGGAACGAAACAACTTGCAACAAAGGAAAAAATACTTGCGATTAGTCGCATTTATTTTTTAACTCTCATATAGATAATTATTGATATAAATAGAAATCAATTTAAGGAGGCTTTTTATGAAATGTAAGTGCTGTTGTAACAAAAAAAGAGAACAAGCAGAAAGCAAAACAGCTGAAAATGAGCAAGTGGAACAGTTGGAAAATTTGTCCGACATTCCGCAAAAGGAACAGCCTACGAAGAAAAAGAATTTTTTTGTACGGCATAAGATACTTGTAATTCTGATAAGCGTTATTCTTGCAATAGGTATTGCAATAGGAATTGCCGCTATCGTAGACGGTGTGAATGGTATAAAAGTATTGGGCGATTTTGTTACCGATCAGATTTTAGGTATGAAATGGCTGAATATGCTTTTGGGCTTGGCGTTCAC
>CAZHGE010000154.1:0-1334 GCA_964531805.1 uncultured Lachnospiraceae bacterium | reverse complement strand
CGGCGCGATACAGTTTTTTATTTACGGTACAATTAAAATAATGGTGTTATTGTGCCGATCAGATTTTAGGTATGAAATGGCTGAATATGCTTTTGGGCTTGGCGTTCACGGGTATGTTCGGCGAAGAATTTATGTCAACCCGTTGGGGCGGCGCGATACAGTTTTTTATTTACGGTACAATTAAAATAATGGTGTTATTGTGCTTGCTTATCTTTCTTATTTCTTATATTCAAAGTTATTTCCCACCTGAACGCACAAAGAAAATTCTCGGCAAGTTTCACGGCATAGGCGCAAACGCGGTAGGTGCATTACTCGGTACTGTTACGCCGTTCTGCTCTTGTTCGTCCATTCCGATCTTTATGGGATTTACACGGGCTGGACTGTCAAGCGGCGTTACATTCAGTTTCCTTATATCAAGTCCATTAGTTGACTTAGGGGCATTTATATTGCTTGCAAGCGTATTCGGGTTTCCTATTGCTATTGTTTATGTGGTAGTCGGTCTTATACTCGCTATATTAGGCGGTACAATAATAGAAAAAACAGGTGTTGGAAAGCACGTCAGAGATTTTATTGCTGATGGCGAAATAGCAGAAGTCGAAGATGTCGAACTTACTCGTAAAGACCGTCTAATTTATGCAAAAGACCAAATGCTCGGCACTCTAAAAAAAATGTGGATATATATTCTTGTCGGTGTTGGCATTGGTGCTGCGATACACAACTTTATACCTACGGAATGGATACAAGCAGTATTAGGCGAAGATAAATGGTATTCCGTTCTCGTAGCAAGTGTTGTAGGCGTTCCCATTTATACGGATATATTCGGCATAATTCCCGTTGCAGAAGCGTTGTTTGCAAAAGGTGTTGGCGTTGGCACGATACTTTCGTTTATGATGAGCGTTACCGCACTTTCGTTACCTTCGCTTATTATGCTGGCAAAAGCAGTAAAACCCAAATTGCTGTTTTGGTTTATTTTTATTGTAGTTGTCGGTATTATCGCAATCGGATATATATTTAACGCTTTGAATTTCTTATTTGTATAAAATAAAGGAGATATATTTTATGAAAATTATCACGTTAGGAAGTTGTTGCAAAAACGCAAAACAGAATCACGAAAACGCAGTAATTGCGGCAAAAAATTGTGGCGTAGACGAGCCTATCAATGTAAGCGACACAATGGAAATTATGAAGTTTGGAGTTATGTCTACGCCTGCCCTTGTAATTGACGGAAAAGTTGTCGCTATGGGTAGAATGTTGTCGGTAGAACAAATCGAAGAGCTTATTAAGAAGAACTAATAACCTCCTCTATTTTATGGTATCTTTCTTAAATATAAGTG
>CAZHGE010000153.1:0-2740 GCA_964531805.1 uncultured Lachnospiraceae bacterium | reverse complement strand
ATATAATTAAATTTGATATTATTTGTCATGCAGATCAATGGATGCTAAAAGATTTTCAAATGCGTCCATATAGAATTGCAGCAGAACTGGATACAATTTTTGATCATAAGCATTTAACAGGTATTGGTGATTTATTTTTCTTAGGAGCTAATCAAACAGTAATGACTAATGAATATTCTGGAATTTGTGTAATGTATCAAACAATTCATGGAGAAGAAGATAAAAAATTTATGCTTAACCCTTCAGAACAGCTTTAGTTTGAAGCTGATTTTAATAAAATGTTTAATGAACAATAATGGACATTCGTTTAGCTTTAATGTGTGGCGTGGATATCCCCGCTCCAGAATTACAAGCAGTTATACATTAGCCAAGCATAAAAGAAATATCTTATATTGGTGAACAAAATTTTTTTGTTGGACTACAAAGCCTAACGGTTAATAAGAATTTACTACCACAGGGCAATTCTCTTTTAGAAAGCACTACTAATTTTCAAATATTTATGACAATAATGAAAGAATAGGAAACAAGAGATAAAAAAGAGGCAGTAATGACTCTGTTTCAATTAATTTTTCCAGATACTCAAGTAGTTATGACACCAATGTCTATTATACTTAATAAGGAAGGGTAGTCATCGACAATTGATGAAAATAACTTTGAGATATTGTAGGATTATATTAAAGAAATCTTTTGTGTGAATTCCGGACCTATGGATTAGACAACTTTTAATCCAGCAGATGAGAAAGCTAGGGAAATTGCCGAAAAGCTTATGCGCGGACGTTAGCGTGTAGCTGAACAGAAAGGCGAAGCTAGAAGTAGCGCGTTCGGAAGATACCTATCTATTCTTACTATTGGATTAAATGCAATGCCATTATCCGAGGCTATGAATTTAACTATGTATTAGATGTATGATTTAGTTGAAAGATATACATTGTATTTAAATTGGGATTTGGATATACGTACTCGCTTAGCGGGTGGAAAACCAGATTCTAAACCTGATGATTGGATGAAAAATATCCATTAATAAATTATTTAAGGAGGAAATTGCGATATGAAATTCGGTGTTCGCGAGATTTGTGATGTTGTATTAAAGGCAAAAGCAAATCAAAAAGTTGGTAACAAAATTTTCTACAAAAACGAACCAGTAATTTATTTTGATACCTTAAAAACATCTTCAATGGAAGGTGCAGCTACTACTGTATATGCACAGGGTGGCCGTGGTAATTCAAGACTTGTTGCTTGGGAAGGTGAAAGAACTGTAACCTTTACTATGGAAGACGCTCTTATTTCACCTGCTGGTTTTATGATTCTTTCTGGTGCAGGTCTTATTGAAGCTACAGAAGAAAACACTATTAAAGTTCATACTACAGAACAGACAAATGATGTGGTAGTTGAATCTGATGGTACAGTAACTATTACTTTAAAAGAAGCTCCATACGCTCCTACTTCAACTGGTAGTGATAGTATTTCCGTAACAGATACAAGTTACATCTATGTAATGCTTATGAATAATGGTGAAGTTGTTTCTGAACCATATATTCCTGCTACTGTTACCGGTAATAAGATTACTTTAAAATCTGGCGATGATCTAACTGCAAAGTCAGCAGAATCTTGGACGGAAGGTTTTGTAACAAATGGCGTTGTTCTTGTAGACTATTATGTTGAAAGAAAATCTGGAGCGCAACAGATTGAAATTACACCTGATAAATTCGGTGGTAACTATTATCTTGAAGCTTCTACATTATTCCGTGATACAAATGGTGTAGATATGCCTGCTGAATTCATCATTCCTAACTGCAAAATTCAGTCTAACTTCACATTTACAATGGCTTCATCTGGTGATCCATCTACATTTACTTTCACAATGGATGCATTCCCAGATTATACAAGATTTGACAATAGTAAGAAAGTTCTGGCTGCTATTCAGATTATTAGCGATACAATCGGTGATAAAGTTTTAACTCGTGAAAAAACTCAGACCGAAAGAATTGCTAATGATAGTGGCTTTATTGTTGAAGCGTAATGATAATTCGTACATGTGTACCACCCAAAAAGGTTCCTGCTCCAGTAGTAGAAACTAAATCGGTGGAAAAAGACGAAGAAGTTATTGTAAAACCTGTTAATAAAGCAGTTAAAAAAAGAAAAGCTACTGCTGTTTATGAACCAGTAGTAGAAGAAAAGTCAGAAATTGAAGAATTAAAGCCTTGGCTTGAAGATGATATAGAAGACTAATTTTTATAGGGGAGAGGACTAAGGTTCTCTCCCCTATTTTTTATTGTGTAAAAGGAGTGTTATATATAATGGCAAATGATTATATAAGTTAGAGTGATTTAAAAATCATTGAAACTCTTTTAAAAGAAGCTACTGCTTCAGAGGCATAGTAGGCCACTTAGGTTAGTTGGCAATAGTTACAAAATGCAGCTAATAGTTTTCTATCTGGTTTATAGGCATTAGAGGTTAATGAAAAAATGCTAGATAAAGAGTATTTGAAAAATTTGATTAATAGTCCAGAAAGTGCAAGTTATATAAAAGGATTACGTGGTAGTTAGAAGGCTTATTTTATTAGAGCAAAATATATGATGGCTTTTAATTTTGATAAATATCTTACATAGTTTTTGGGAGAATTACCTAAAGAGGCTGTATACGTTTTTGAGAGCGGAGGTCAGGTTTAGAGTTATAAAATGTCTATGATAGAATTAGCTAAAAGAGCTAATGCCGAAGGACGTTTAAGAGTTAGTAAAAG
>CAZHGE010000152.1:0-2772 GCA_964531805.1 uncultured Lachnospiraceae bacterium | reverse complement strand
GTAATTATGTCACCTTGTGACGAGATAGGGTCTTTAATTTCTATTTGACCAAAGATGTGAGTTACTTTATTTTTTTCGCCATAATTGTCGGTTATTTCATAAATAAAGTAGTCGTTTTTACTTATATTTCTTATTATTTCAAAGCGGAAATATCTTTCACCACTATTGGTTTTTATGTAAGATATTTTATAATTTTGAGATACAAACGAAGATTGTTCATTAATGAAATACTTTTCGTCATCAATTACAAACGGAGATATAATAGACCCACTAATAACTCCAGAAACAACAAGTTTTTGTGCATAAAGAACATTGCTATCTGCCGAAGTTGTTGGCATTTTGATTACAATTCCTTCCACTGCTTGATTGCTTTCGTATTGACTTAAAGTGTAATATTCTAGCACTTTATTTAATACATTTGCATTGATTGTAATGTTTCCAAAATATGGAGCAGAATAAATTACAATTGGTTGTGAAGTTGAGGAAGAAGATAATGTTGTTATTTCTTGTAAAGTGTAAAGTGTGCTATTTTCTGCTGATGTATATTCGCTCACTTTATAGAATTTGCCACTTGAGAATGGAGTTTTAACATATTTAACACCATTTACTTCAATTAGTTGATAATATCTACCGCTTAAATATTCGTCATTATTTAATAAGTTTAACTTTTCGATATTTAGTGAATATTTTGAATATATTTTAATATTTTGTGATAATTCTTCAAAAGTAATATCTTTTGGAGTATCTCCCGAGTTAGATGTTAAAGACTTGTAACTTATTGCAACATCATTGCTCTTTGTTAAATCGGTTACATAAATTGTGTAAACGGTACGGTTGCCCGCATAGTCCTCTTCAATAATTTCTATATATTTGCCAATATTTGCTTTAAGTAATGTTTCAAATGTGTATTTTGTTGTAAACAATATATTATCGGATGTGTCGTTATAGTTATCTAAATAAATTTCACTTTCTTGCGTGTTGCCTATAACATATTTAGTATTAACTCCGCTTTCGTCGAAAATTCTATAATATGCTTTATAGAAATCATAGTCTGCAAGTTCTGGAGATTTTAAGAATTCAGCAAAATTATTGATGTCTAAAATGTATGAATAATTAGCAAATAGTCCTGAACTTTTTGACATATTATATCTATTGTCTGTTTGAGATGTAGATGAATAATAATCTCTTAATTCGTTAAATGATAGACCGGTTTGTTTTACTAAATTTGAAATATTTTTAATAGGTGCTTCGGTATCAATAATAATTGTTGAAGTTTTAGAGAAATATGTTTGATTATTATAATCTTCTTTATTTCCGTTAAATTGTAAAGTGATATCAATTTGTCTGTTATGAACAAACGCGTCATTTAGTTCTGACAAATTAATGTCAACATAATATGAGTTATCACCGCTTGTAACTATTTTTGATGGGTCAATTTTTCCTGTTAAACCGTTAGAAACTGTATATGTAATTTCGTCTTTATTGATATTTGCTAAGAATTTATTGGAAGAATCTTCCCAAGATATTCTAACAATTGGTTGATTTACATAATACATTCCATTATGTTCTTCTATTGGATTATTTTTATTATCTAATATTGTGTATTCTGGTTCTTTATATTCAATTCTGAAATCAAAGCTAAATTCATCACCACCATTAGAATATATAACAACATGATAATAGCCATCTTTATTAAATGTAACAATTCCGTCCGAAGTGTTTGTAGTTAAATAATTGCTATTTAATGTTTTAGTTAAATCAAATTTTTCAAGATATGGAGTTGTTAAAACATTGGTTTTTCTATATTCAACATATGCATTCAATTTGTATGAATTATAAGTTTTATACACTTTATCTTTATAGTCGTAGTAGTCAACTATAGATTGTTCACCATTGTCAAAGTTATCAACCTTGCCATTTTTTTGATTATATATAAAGTTATATGTGTTTGTTACAAATTGCTCATAACCATATTTATATGCTGGAATATAAACAGTTACTGGCATTAAGTTGGTTGTTAAAACTGGATTTGCAACACCAGAGTTTTCTGATGACATTTGGTTAGCAAAATATATATCATAGAAGAATAATGTGCTATCTTTAACACTTTGATAATTGTTTAAAACCTGTAATTTAATTCCGCCACCTGTGTAATAAACTGAATCACCACTTGAACTGATTTCTGGTTCGGAAATAATTCCGTTTCTGTCAACTATAAATATTAACACTCTTGCTTTTGGGTCATTTGAATCAACTGCACTTTCATATGTTCTTGTAATTACATATTTTCCTGCTCTTGTTCTTGTAGATGTTGTTGAGGCGGATATGTTATAACTTTCGGTGTTTAATTGCCAAGTATATGTGTTTGATTCTCCAACAACCGAACTTCCTAAAATTGCTCCGTCTTTTTGATATATATATAGTGAAGATGTTGGGTCATTGTTAAATACATATGTGCCTTTATCACTTTGGTCAAAAGTATAATAATCCATTTTTATAGATTTTACTGAAAGCAAAGAAGATGGTTCGGTGCAATAACTAAAATCTAATATTTCATCACTGTTAGACAATGTGTTTTTAGCTGTTGGTTCAAAATAATTATATTTTGTGTCTTCGTCTGAAGATATTACACTAAATTGTTGTAAGTTCCAAACATTGCCATCTTGATTTTTATATGATAATGTCATTTTTGAATTATCGGTTGAGAATGTAACCATATGGTAATTATTGTAATATTTTTTGTAACTATCAAATGAATTGCTTACACTTGTG
>CAZHGE010000151.1:0-2853 GCA_964531805.1 uncultured Lachnospiraceae bacterium | reverse complement strand
GTAAATTCCATAGTCTATGAATGCAATGGGCGGAGTTGTAAGCCCCGCCCGTGCAGATTCAAATTGTTCAGTCAACCGTGACAGTCCAGCCGAACTTGTCCTCGATCTTGCCCCACTGTGTTCCCGTAAGATTGTCATAGAGCTTCTGAGAAATCGGACCGATCTTGCCGCCGTTGAGAATGATCTTTTCGCCGTTATCGTTCAGCTCACCGATAGGCGAGATAACAGCCGCTGTGCCTGTGCCGAAAGCCTCATTCAGTCTGCCGTTGGCATTTGCCTCAATGACTTCGTCGATCGAGAGCTTGCGCTCGGTGACCTTTACGCCCCAGCTCTTGAGCATGTTAATGCAGGAATCACGGGTAACGCCCGGCAGAATATTGCCTTCGTCGAGCGCAGGCGTGATAACCTCGCCGTCAATCACAAAGAAGACGTTCATTGCGCCGACCTCATCGATGTACTTGCGATGAATACCGTCCAGCCAAAGCACCTGTGCATAACCGAGCTGCTCCGCTTTCTGCTGACCGATGAGAGAGGATGCATAGTTGCCGCCAACCTTGGCAAAACCGGTGCCGCCCTTTACCGCGCGTACATATTCAGTCTCCACATAAATCTTAACGGGATTGATTCCCTCGGGATAGTAAGAACCGACCGGAGAAAGAATAATGCAGAAGAGATAATTCTTTGCAACATGTACGCCGAGATGTGCGTCGGTTGCAATGATAAAGGGACGGATGTAAAGCGAAGTTCCCTCAAGGGTGGGAATCCAATCTCTGTCATAGGAAACGATTGCCTTAATAGCCTGAAGAACCTCATCGGGATCGAGCTGCGGAATGCAGAGACGACGATTGGTATTGTTCATACGCTTGATGTTCATGTCGGGTCTGAAAAGAAGGATTCTTCCGTCGGGTGCCTTATAAGCCTTGAGACCTTCAAACATTTCCTGTGCATAATGGAAAACCATCGCAGCGGGATCAAGCGAAAGGTTCTGGTAAGGAACGATGCGTGCATCGTGCCATCCCTGTCCCTCTGTATAGTTCATCATAAACATATGATCGGTGAAGTAATTGCCGAAGCCCAGCTTATTTTGATCGGGCTTTTCCTTTTTTACTTCTGCCGGCTGAATTTTGATATCGAGCATTTGATTCATTCCTTTCCGATGCTTTTGAATAAAGTATACAACTTTATTATAGTACAAAATCGCGCTTTTTTCAATGCTTGCGGGAAGATTTTTTTGATTTTAACAAAATATATGATTTTTCATAAAATCATTTTCGCCCTTTCGGTATATTTCTACCGTCGTTCGGCAAAAATGATAGCAAGCTCCATCCGATGTAACATGCGGTAGGCAATCAGATTGAAAGAAAGCATGGTGTAAACATGAAAAAGAACGTTCTATGGGCACTCACCCTCATCCTGCTGTCGGCTGTGATGCTGACATCCATCTCAACAACCGTTTCGGCAACCGAACCGGTCTCTCCCGCTCTCGACATTCTGGCAAACGATCTCGACTTTATCAAAACCGGGTTGATCAACAATGACATTACCTTTACAGCCGATGATTTCCGAAATGCGCTCGGCGTCTCCTCTTTCAGTTCAATCACCATCACCTCGCTCCCGCGGGCAGCTTCCGGCAAACTCTATCTGAAGTCCACCCCCGTAAGCGTCGGACAAACAATCTCACGACGTCATATCGCCTCCCTGCGGTTCCGTGCCCCCGATAACGGAATCACCGATGCAAGTTTCACCTTCACCTGTGAGGATGCGGGCGGGTACGCGCGCACCTGCGTGCTTCATGTTATTCCGGAAATGAACTTCGCACCAACCGTCAGTTTGGTAAATGAAAGATCGCTTACAATCGACACCTATCGCAACATCACCACCTATGGCTCACTAAAGGCTGCAGATCCCGAAAATGATTCGCTAACCTATGTAATCACAAAGCAACCAAAGAAAGGAATTCTTGTGCTCACAGACAAAAGCTACGGCGATTTTTACTACACCCCCTCGCTCGATTACAGCGGAGAAGACAGCTTCGAGTACACAGTCTATGATCGCTACGGCAATTTTTCGGAAAGAGCAACCGTCAGTGTTCACGTGCTCAAGCCAACCACCGATGTAACCTACAGCGATATGGAAGGACATTGGGCACACAATGCCGCGATTAAAATGGCTGAGAGCGGCGTTATGACCGGTGAAGAATACGGTGACTCCTATGTATTTCATCCCGATATGGTTGTGTCGCGAGGACAATTTCTTGTGATGGCAATGGCAGCGGCAGGCTTCCGTATTGCAACCCCCACATTCGATACCGGCTTTGCCGACGATAACGACATTCCCACGCAATACAAGGGATATGTAGCAGCGGCAGCAGAACTTGGATTTATCAAGGGCGTCGAAGAGGACGGGGTACTCTGCTTCTGTCCGAACAATGCCATTACCAGAGCAGAAGCTGCCGTCATTTTGAATAACATTCTGGGAGCGGAGGTTCCCGCTGTCAAACCTGTTTTTGCCGATAGCACAGGCGTCCCCGCATGGGCGGAAAATGCGCTCTTCGCACTCTGCGAAGTCGGAGTTTTGAACGGAACGGGCGTCGGCTGTATCTCCCCCTACCGCACACTGAATCGCTCGGAAACGGCGCAAATGCTCGCCTCGTTCATGAATGTAATCAGCTGAATAAAAGACGGGGATATCGTGCGTTGAACGATATCCCCGTTTTGATGATTTTCGATCATTTCAATTTAACCCGCAGCGACTCGATGAGCTTCTCATCGGGTGTCACATAAGCAGTCCAATTGGTCGTATAGATTACAAACCCCGGCTTTGAGCCGGACGGCTTTTTTTACATACTTGGCA
>CAZHGE010000150.1:0-2890 GCA_964531805.1 uncultured Lachnospiraceae bacterium | reverse complement strand
CACCAGAGCCTTTTCCTTGTATTCGAGAGTGCCCTCGCCTACTCCCGTGATACCCTCGTCGGTGTATACCTTGACGAATACCCAGTTGGTGCGGAAGCAGTCTACTACAAATGTTTTTATGTCTGTTACTTTCATTTCAATTCTCCTTGGAGTTATTTAAAAACCAATCAAAAACTTCTTTTGTTTCATAGGTTGGTATCCATGAGCCATGGTCAACACCTTTAAATATTGTCAGCTTTGCATTACCGCCACAATTATTCAAGCGTTCTACTAAAATCTCGCTTTCTCTCGGTAATACAGTGAGATCTAATTCGCCATGAAAAGCCCATACTGGAACTTTTTTCAATTTTCCGACGTTCCAATACATTCCACCACCGCATATTGGTGCTATAGCAGAAAACAATTCAGGCTTACTCATTGCCAATTGCCAAGTTGCATATCCACCCATGCTGTTTCCCATTCCGTAAAATCTTTTTTGATCAGTATAGTCTTCATTGTAGATAAAATCCGCAAATTCCTTTATCTGTTCAAAAACATCAAACCAACTGTCGTTCTCACACAACGGTGCAACGCAAATAAAGTCAAACGGATCGTACTTTGCAGTTATTTCAAAAAACTTATTGCCGTACATAGGCGTTATATCGTTACCTCTTAAACCTGCGCCGTGAAAAAACAAGATAACAGGATACTTTTTCTTTGCATCGTATCCTTTAGGAAATCTTACTATGTACTGAATATCTTTGAATTTTCTTGTTTCCATAATAATCCTTATTAGTTGGTATAAGAATATACCTCTCCGCATTCAAAATATTTAACCTCTATATCCTTAAACTGTTCTTTCAATAATTCGGATATATAAACCATTCCTGCTCGCTCCGAGCCTACGTGTCCAAGTGATAAAACTGCTTTGGTATATCCCAATTCAGAAGCATCTCTGGCATACTCACAAAGCGACCATTCGCATACCTCACCTGCAATCAGTAAGTCACAGTTATCGCTTCGTAGCTCATCAAGCAATCCGCCAGGTGCGCCAAACATACAAGAAACTTTTCTTATTGGTGTTGTCGCATTTCCTGCAATTCTGACATTTTTTATATTTAATTTTGTTTCTATGTGTTGTGCCAAGTCTTTTGGAGTTATCTCTTGCTTTAATTTTATACGAACAAGATCAAACGTGTCGGTATGTTCAACATCTCCGTCAAGTGACAGATATTTTAATTCTCCGGCAGCAATCAAATCAGGACGAGAAAAATGAGGGTGATCGTGAAATCTATACACAGCAATTCCGCTTTCTTCAAGCAATTTTGCCTTTGCACATTCGACTTTATCCTCACGCCGTTCATCATAATGATTGTAGTACAATGGTTCATGTACTATTAAAAAATCCGCCCCCCACTCCTTTGCCGATTTTATAACAGCAGGAGTTGCAAACATTGTAACCCCCACCTTTTTTACTTCAATTTCGGGAGAGCCTATTTTGAAAGTGTCGCAAGTTTTTACAAAGTCATTTCTAAACGAAAAAGAATTCAACCATTTTACAATCTCACCAGCATTCATATATGACCTCACAATAAGTATCCCAATTTATCTAGCCAAAGCAAAACGTGTGATGCAAATCCATGATTACAGCTTGCACTTTCTTTGTCATGTTCCCAAAGAGTGCCGGTGCGAATTGCCATATAATCGAAATAACCACGTATATTTTGCTCCAGCTTGTCCATTATTCCTGCCTGTGAAAGCAATTCTAATCGCAGATAATTACCTATAAACGCATTTGAATAATGGATATTTTCCCATTTACCCGTGCTTCTTCTTTCGGGACCAAAATCATTAACCATAGTTTTCCAAAGTGTTGCATCCTCTTCAGGTGTTGCTACGCCACAGAAAAATGCGTAGTATTGGCACGTTTCGGTTATCTCTCCCGATAGGATCAATTCTCCATGCGTATTAAATACGGAATTATCGCAGAAGAACATTCCTATACGGCTTTTTCTACGTATAGTGTTTCGAAGCTGCTCCGCCTCTTTCTTGTATTTTTCTTCGCCGTAAAGTTCATATAAAGTCATTTTGAATTTGTAGTACAGCATATTCGTCGGATAATTTACATCCTGAACCAACTCATTACACTTTGACCATTCGACAAATATCCACCCCTCAAGATTCTGCAATAATCCATCTTCATTTTCATATTTTTCAAAGAACCCACATAGCTTTTTCATGTTGGGATATATATCCGCGATGAAATCTTTGTCTCCAGTCCTTTGATAATACTCCTTAGCCTCAAGCAAATACCACATTGCCCAATTTGGTATATACCCAGGTCGTTTAACAAAATCGGACGGATAGCACATTGACAGCATCCCATTAGGAATATTACGGTGTTGTTTCTCCATCATAAAATTTGAAAGAAAGCACTTTTCAACTACACTCTTTCCGGTCAAAAGTTTTTCGACACGTGCTGTAAAAAAGCTATCGCACAGCCATCCGGCTCTCTCTCTTGATGGGCAATCCATATAGATGTCAAAGGTATTCTGCCTGAATGTTTCAACTGCTGCCGAATATATGCGCGATATAGTTACATCAGCCTTATCGGTATTGAGGTTGCGTATGATTTCAGATTTATTGAAATCAGTGCGAACAATACCCAGTTCTTTTACATTTACACATCCACCAACACATATAAGGTTAAGATATTTAAACGTATAGGGCTCAGCGGTAAGTAAACGATACTCTTTTCCCTTGGACAATCTATAGAGAACAACATTAGAGGTGAGATTTCTCGTAAAGTCGATTTTTCCGTCAATAAGAAGCTCGTCAAAGGTAAGATAAATATCCGCGTCGTTTTTGCAATCTAACGTTATACTTATAAAACCTGTAATATTACGTTGCA
>CAZHGE010000149.1:0-2898 GCA_964531805.1 uncultured Lachnospiraceae bacterium | reverse complement strand
GGGAGAATCCAAGGAACCTCAGGTTCCTTGGCCGCCGGAGGCCGTGACCCACGTGCCCCTCACGTCCCTCCGCGCGAAAGGAGCGATTGAATGGCAGAACCGGTTTATCGGGTGGATCGGATTCTGGGGATGTCCGGGATTGCGCGATCGGAGGCAAAGAAGATGGTTGCCGCGGGTCGAGTGTCCGTGGACGGCGTACAGATTCGCGATCCGGGAAAGAAGGCCGCGGTGTCGCAGGTAGCGTTGGACGGCGCGAAACTGGACGCGCAGGCCGAGGTTTATATCATGATTCATAAGCCGGCGGGCGTGATTACCGCGACAGAGGATCCGAGATTGCCGACGGTGGTTTCGCTGCTGCCGGAAAAATACGCGCGAAGAAAAATCGGGCCGGTGGGTCGGCTGGATCGCGACGTGACGGGTCTGGTGCTGCTGACGACCGATGGCGAAATGGCGCATCGGCTGATTTCGCCGAAATGGAAGGCGGAAAAGCGCTATCGCGCGGAATGCGAAGGTCGGCTGACCGAGCGCGACGTTGCGGCGTTTGCGCAGGGACTGGCGCTTTCCGACTTCACCGCGCAACCGGCAGAGCTTCGCATTATGTTCGCCGATGACGGACAATCCACGGCGGACGTGGTGCTCACGGAGGGAAAATTTCATCAGGTCAAGAGGATGTTTGCGGCGGTTGGCCATCCGCTGACGCGCCTTTCAAGGCTGGAAATCGGCGGCGTGCTGCTGGATGAATCGCTGGCGGAAGGCGAATTTCGACTGCTGACCGAGGCGGAAATCGCTCGGCTGAAGCGCCTCACCGGCCTGTCGCAGGAGGATTGAACGCATGAACGAATTCTATTATACCGCGAATCCCACCTCGGCGCACCAGCTTCGCGAGGTGGAAATGGAGGTGCTCGGCGTGCGCGCCGTCTATACCACCGACGCGGGCGTGTTTTCCAGAGACGGACTCGACACCGGAACGCGTACGCTTTTAGAGGCTTTGCCCGCGCTGGACGGACGCGCGCTAGATCTGGGCTGCGGCTGGGGTCCGGTCGGGCTGACGCTGGCGAAGAAATATCCAAATCTCGATGTGGTGATGACGGACATCAATGCGCGCGCGGTGGAGCTTTCGAAGAAGAACCTTGCGCGCAACGGCGCGAAGGCGACGGTGGTTCAGGGCGACGCGTTTGAAAACGTGGAAGGAACGTTCGACGCCATCATCACCAATCCGCCGATTCGCACGGGCAAGACGGCGATCTACGCAATGTTTGCCGATGCGCATCATTATCTGTCCGCCACTGGCGAACTCTACATCGTCATTCGCAAGCAGCAGGGCGCGCCGTCGGCGCTGAAATACCTGCGGGAAATCTATGCTTCTGCCGAAGTGATCGAGCGTGAAGCGGGCTTCTGGGTCATTCGCGCGAGCAAAAGCGCGCCGAAGGAGGGCTGAAGATGCCGAGTTACAACCATCGCCGTTCTGCTTTGAAACGGCGCAGAGACCGTCGCAACCGAATGATTTTGATAGGTGGAATGGCCGTCGCAGCGGTGCTGATCGTGATTCTGATCGTCGCGCTGCGCAAGCCGAAGAGCGACGTGCCCGCGATGACGACGCTGGAAGCATCGGCGGCGCCTTCGCCGACGGTATCGATTTCGCCGTCGCCCTCCCCCACTTCCGCGCCCACGCCGACGCCTGCGCCGGTGGTTTCGGACGCGGCGCGCGCGGCAAACCGTCCGTCTGCGAAGGACAACCTGCTGCCCATTTTCCGGCACGCCGACACGGAGGAGAAGATCATCGCCATCACGGTGGACGACTGTTTTCAGGGGAGCAACCTGCGCACCATCGTCGATACCGCGATTGAATGCAACGCGAAGCTGACCATCTTCCCCATCGGCGAGGTGGCGCTGCGCGAAAAGCAGACGGAAATTCTGAAATACGCGTGGGAAAACGGCATGGAGCTGGAAAACCACACGTTCACGCACAACGGACTGTACGGCGCGACCGACGACGAGCTGGCGAGGGAGATTTACTATCAGAATCTGGCGCTGAGCAAGATCCTCGGCGTGGAATATCAGTGCCATTTCCTGCGCCCGAAGGGCGGCGACGCGCGCGCGGACGAGCGAATGCACGCCTATTGCCGCCAGATGGGCTACATGGGCATCGCGCACTGGACGATGTCCGGCAGCGGATCGAGCGAAAAGAAGCTGGCGGAGACGCTCGCGCCGGGCAATATCTACCTGTTCCACACGACCGACAAGAACGACTTCGAAAAGCTCTGCGGGTTCATACGGTACGCCACGAACCAGGGCTATCAGCTGGTGACGCTGAACGAGATGTTTGGTTATCCGGAAAACGAGACTTTGGAGCTGGAAATTCCGATTGAGCAGCACGTCATGCCGACGCTCGCGCCGTACGAATCGGTCGCCATTCCGCTGGAAAAGGGCGATTACGACTATCGCGTGCTGAAATTGCAGCAGGATCTGAAGGATCTCGGCCTGCTGGCAACCACGCCGGACGGCGTTTACGGCAACAACACCGCCAAGGCCGTGAAGAAATTTCAGGAAAAGGCAGGCCTGAAGCAGACCGGAAAGGCCGATCTGGAGACGCTGAAGGCGCTGGAACAGCAATAAAATAGGTATCAATTCCCCTCCCTGACGACCGTCCAAACGCCGTCAGGGGCATTTTTTTGCGAAAAAACAAAGCCTTGAGCCGCGCTTGACGGTTTCATTGCGCAGGATTTGCGCGATCGTGAACAAAGCGTGATTCGATTCTGACCAAAGGGGCGTATAATGAACGCGTACTCAAATGAAGGAGGAATGAAAATGAAACTGAAGAGAAGTCTCGCATGGATCTGCGCGATCATCATGGCGCTGAGCGGCATGGTCGGCATGGCGGAGGAAGAAACGAACGCG
>CAZHGE010000148.1:0-3100 GCA_964531805.1 uncultured Lachnospiraceae bacterium | reverse complement strand
TATTTATATTTTATTTATAAGAAGTATAATTTTTATCTGCTTTAGGAGGATTCTCCATGGAAGAAAGAAATGTAATGATAGAAACTGCAGAAGAAAAATATGCTCGTGAAATGAAAGAATTTCACGATAGTGATAAAAAGGCATATTTAATCACCAACTGGGGACGTATTGCTGATCAGTTATGCGAATATTCCGGGCAGTATAATGTTCCGAAGGATAAACTTGTTCTTATGTATCAGTGTTGCATGCATTTGGCAGAGATGGATATTTCTGTGGCAGCAGAACGCATGCTGGAGATCCTTCTGTTTACCCCGCAGTATAGAGTTAATAGTGAAGAATTAAAACGGGTATGTGGTACATATGGAGTACGTACAATAAAAGATGCCGTAATCATTTACGCTTTGTTGGATCTCTTTCGTAATACAAGAAATCCTTACATAGCATATGTTATAGCAATTGGAATCGTGAATGACGTAATTCCGGGAGCTTTTTCTTCTTTTTTACATGGTTTGGATTCACATAAAGATGGTTTGTATAGTAACTGTAGTGAAATAGATTCGGGTAGTTTATGGATTTGGTATCAAGATAAGGTGGCTTCAATATTAAATCATAAGGATATGGTTTATAATTTTAGAGGATATAAAAACGGAACTATGAACAAAAATATTGTCTCTAAACTATTCCTCGATTATGCTATTCGTGAAGAGACAGACGTAGGGAGACAGGGAATGTATGTAAACTTTAAGAAGTTTTATTATGTTGACTATCTTGACGTGTTGAATCGTTATCCCAAACATCTTCGTAAAAAAACTAAGATGGAAAAGAAATTTCTTTCATACCATTTCTATAGGACAAGAATTGGACGAGATAAGACGCGCTACCGCCTCCAGGCATTACTAACAGAAGATAAAATCAATCGGACCTATCTTTTTGCTTGCATTAAGTATTTAGAGTGGGAGTGGATGCGTCCAAAACGGAATTATAAAAGAATTATTGAATTTTTAGAGAAGGTTCGTAAGTTTGAACTTAACAACCCGTTTTTTGAAACAATGTATGATATCGTAAAAGACTATCGATTGATCAAAGTGGATCGGTTTTTACAGTTTTTTGCAGAAATCATCCGTTACAGCATTGTAGCAGTACCGCTGGCTCTTTATTTCTATTTCCATGGAAGTGGACCTATCCTGATTGCGTTTATGCTGGTGTTGGGATATCTCATTCCGTACGGTGTAAAAGATGGCTATGAACTTCACTTGAGTAATAAAAAGACTCGTGCTGCAGAGAGAAAACGTGTTGAATACGGACTTGTTCCAGAGTATGGACGTGAGAAACCGTTTAAAACGCCAAGTGAAATCCGGAAAGAACAGAAAGCGAATGTTGACGCTGATGATGTGATCGATGCAATGATTGATGGATATCTGCTTGGCAAGTTTATGTAATATGTTTTCTAGATTCAACCTAGATTGAGATATAAGAATAATTATTAAAAATCTCAGTGTGCAAGCGGTTTGCGCGCGATTTTAAATAGTCCGACTATTATCTGAATTTATATTTCTTATTAAGGAGAGATATGTTCTATGAATAAAATAAAAAAACTATGTGCTAAACTCAAATACATAAAAAATTTACGTACAACAGAAGTGGTTTTTGCAATTATACAAAAATTTTGTATGATTGCTTTGTTTATTCATTTTTGTTATTTGGCATATATGCTTGGTACAGGAGCATATTCTTTTACAAAGGGAATGATTATTTATCTCATTATAATGTTTATTATTGCTATGGTACTTAGTTACCGTATGTATCTCCATCAGTGTTATAGTTGTTATGAGTTTAGTATCCATAAAAACTACTCCGAAGCCTTTGACGAATTCAGATGGAATACTAGAGCACACTAATGGTGAATAATTTGCTTTAAAACTTAAAAATCCCTTGACGATTCAAAAGATAAGTATTATATTTTCAATAACAAATAAATTGTTATAAACCTTGGATCGGGAGTAGTATCCATTTGGAACATTTACAGAGAGCTGCAGGTGGTGGGATTGCAGTAATGGGAAGATTGGTGAATGGACCTGTGAGGGCGAACTGAAACTTAGGGAGTAGGTAAGACGTGACTGCACGTTATAGCAGAACATGTATGCTGGTACATGAT
The DNA here is from genome assembly GCA_964531805.1 of uncultured Lachnospiraceae bacterium. GTDB lineage: Bacteria > Bacillota > Clostridia > Lachnospirales > Lachnospiraceae > RGIG8767. Next base: position 945 of record CAZHGE010000148.1, on the reverse strand, counting down.
TGAGAGCATTCGTAAGAATGAAGTTAGGTGGCACCGCAAGAGTATTTATACTCCTGTCCTATCGAGAGATAAGGATAGGAGTTTTTTTATGTGGAACCACAAAAACAAAAACTCTTTATTCTGAACCTGCGACAATCACAAAGCTACAAAAATTGTCAAAAAGAAAGAGAGGAAAAGAAAATGGAAAAGACAATCCCTTACAAAATTTACTTAGAAGAGCACGAGATGCCAAAGCAGTGGTATAACGTTCGTGCTGATATGAAAAAGAAACCGGCACCATTATTAAATCCAGCTACTTTACAGCCAATGACAGTAGAAGAATTATCAGAAGTATTTTGTACAGAATTGGCAAAACAGGAATTAGACGATACAACTGCATATTTTGATATTCCACAGGAGATCCGCGATTTTTATAAGATGTACCGTCCTTCACCATTAGTCAGAGCATACTGCTTAGAAAAAAAATTAGGTACACCGGCTCATATTTATTACAAATTTGAAGGTAATAATACATCTGGAAGCCACAAATTAAACTCTGCTATGGCGCAGGCTTATTATGCAAAACAGCAGGGACTTAAGGGCGTAACGACTGAAACCGGAGCTGGTCAGTGGGGAACTGCTTTATCCATGGCATGTTCTTACTTTGACATGGATTGTCAGGTATACATGGTAAAATGTTCATATGAACAGAAACCACACAGACGTGAGGTAATGCGTACATACGGAGCAAAGGTTACTCCTTCTCCATCCATGGAAACAGAAGTTGGTAGAAAAATTAATGAAGAATTCCCTGGAACAAGCGGAAGTTTAGGTTGTGCGATTTCAGAAGCTGTCGAAGCAGCTACTTCTCAGGAAGGTTACCGTTATGTATTAGGTTCTGTATTGACACAGGTATTATTACATCAGTCAATCATCGGTCTTGAAACAAAGGCAGCACTTGATAAA
>CAZHGE010000147.1:0-3110 GCA_964531805.1 uncultured Lachnospiraceae bacterium | reverse complement strand
TAAGCTTTTAAAAGATCTTTATTATAATCCTACTTTAAAGGATACACTCACAATTTGGGATTCTCAATTGGTATCTTATGGAAGTAAAATTATTGAGAGAAGAATTCAGTTTATTGAACAGATTAATGGGATTATAAATGAGATACATAGCAATTTATCCGGTGGAAAAGAAACTCTTCGGATTGAGTATGAACCAAATATTACAATTGATTCATATGAAAAAGAATTAAATTACAGTCAGGATAAAGATATTAAATTAAAACAGACTACAGTGGGACCTCATAGGGATGATATTTCTTTTATGGTAAAAAAAGCCGGAGAAGAAAAAGAAATTGATATTCGTAAATATGGTTCTCAGGGTCAGCAGCGTACCGCTGCTTTGGCACTAAAATTGTCAGAAATAGAATTAGTTAGAAAAGTAACAAAAGATACTCCTGTTCTTTTATTGGATGATGTTTTATCCGAATTAGATAGTAACAGGCAGAATTATTTATTAAATAGTATAGGTGATATTCAAACAATTATTACTTGTACAGGTTTAGATGAATTTGTAAATCATCGTTTTGAAATCAACAAAGTTTTCAAAGTGACAAATGGAGTCGTGGAGGAAAAATAATGAGCGCTGAATACGGAGCGGATCAAATCCAAATATTGGAAGGTCTTGAAGCAGTTCGTAAAAGACCAGGTATGTACATTGGTAGTACTTCTATCAGAGGTCTTCATCATCTTGTATATGAAATTGTAGATAATTCCGTGGATGAAGCTTTAGCAGGATTTTGTAATACGATTGAAGTAACCATTAATGAGGATAATTCCATTACTGTTATAGATAATGGTCGTGGTATTCCTACTGGTATCAATCAAAAAGCTGGTAAACCAGCTGTTGAAGTTGTATTTACAATCCTTCATGCCGGCGGTAAATTTGGCGGTGGAGGTTACAAAGTATCTGGTGGGCTTCATGGTGTAGGTGCTTCGGTTGTAAATGCACTTTCTAATTGGCTGGAAGTTCAGATTTTTCAGGATGGAAAAATACATAAACAGCGTTATGAGAGAGGACATGTAATGTATCCTCTTGAAGTTGTGGGTGAATGTCCAATGGAACAAACAGGAACCCGCGTTGATTTTATGCCGGATGATACTATTTTCGAAGAAACAGTATTTGATTTTGATACTTTAAAAAATCGTCTTCGTGAAATGGCTTTCCTTACAAAAGGTCTTAAAATTATTTTAAAAGATGATCGCGTAGTAGATGAAGAAGGTAATAAAAAACCTGTTTTAAAAGAATTCCATTATGAAGGTGGTATTAAAGAATTTGTTGAATATCTCAATCATTCAAAGACTGCATTATATGAAAATATCATGTACTTTGAAGGCACAAAGAATGATGTTTATGTAGAAGTTGCTCTGCAGCATAATGACTCTTATACAGAAAATGTATATAGTTTTGTTAATAATATTACCACTCCTGAAGGTGGTACACATTTAGTTGGTTTTAGAAATGCTTTAACTAAAACATTTAATGATTACGCAAGAACTAATAAAATATTAAAAGACAGTGATCAGAACTTAAGTGGTGAAGATATTAGAGAAGGTTTGACTGCTATTGTAAGTGTTAAAATTGGAGAACCACAGTTTGAAGGTCAGACAAAACAGAAACTTGGTAACTCGGAAGCCAGAGGTGCGGTGGATAGTATTGTAAGTGAACAGCTTACTTATTTCCTTGAGCAGAATCCTTCTGTTGCTAAGACGATTTGTGAAAAATCAATTTTGGCTCAGCGTGCAAGAGATGCAGCTAGAAAAGCTAGAGATTTAACAAGAAGAAAAACAGCTTTAGAAGGTATGGCTTTACCTGGTAAATTAGCAGATTGTTCCGATAAGAATCCTGAAAATTGTGAAATTTACATTGTAGAGGGAGATTCCGCTGGTGGTAGTGCTAAAACAGCACGAAGCCGTGCAACTCAGGCAATTTTACCTCTTCGTGGTAAGATTTTAAATGTAGAAAAAGCAAGACTTGACCGTATTTTAGGCAATGCAGAAATTAAAGCAATGATTACTGCTTTTGGTACCGGTATTCATGATGATTTTGATATTTCAAAATTACGTTATCATAAGATTATTATTATGACCGATGCCGATGTGGATGGAGCTCATATTGCTACTTTACTTTTAACATTCTTATATCGTTTTATGCCGGAACTTATTAAGCAGGGTTATGTTTATCTGGCGCAGCCACCTCTTTATAAATTAGAGAAAAATAAAAAAGTATGGTATGCATATAGTGATGAGGAATTAGCCAAGATCATTGAAGAAGTAGGTCGTGATCAGAATAATAAGATCCAGCGTTATAAAGGTCTTGGAGAAATGGATGCTGAACAGCTTTGGGATACTACTATGGATCCTGAAAAACGTATTTTACTTAAGGTATGTATGGATGAAGATTCTGAATCTGAACTTGATCTTACATTTACCACTTTAATGGGTGATAAAGTAGAACCAAGACGTGAATTTATTGAAGCAAATGCGAAGTTTGTAAAAAATCTTGACATTTAAAACACAAAAAGAAAAACTAAGATGCTAAAAAACAACATCTAAGATTTTCTAAGTTTTGTGTAGAAAAATGAGTCTTCGACTCATTTTTCACAGTTTGTGAAGGAGCTAATAGAAATGGACGATCAAATTTTTGATAAAGTCAAACAAGTAGACCTGAAAAAAACTATGGAAACTTCTTACATTGATTATGCGATGAGTGTTATAGCATCTCGTGCGCTTCCAGATGTAAGAGATGGTTTAAAACCAGTTCAGAGACGTGTTCTCTATTCTATGATTGAATTAAATAATGGACCTGACAAGCCACATCGTAAATGTGCACGTATTGTCGGTGATACCATGGGTAAGTATCATCCACACGGTGATAGTTCTATTTATGGTGCGCTGGTTAATATGGCACAGGAATGGTCTTTCCGTTATCCATTAGTAGATGGACATGGAAATTTTGGTTCTGTGGATGGTGATGGTGCAGCTGCTATGCGTTATACAGAAGCAAGACTTTCTAAGATTTCCATGGAAATGCTTGCAGATATAAACAAAGATCCAGTTGATTTTGTACCTCA
>CAZHGE010000146.1:0-3169 GCA_964531805.1 uncultured Lachnospiraceae bacterium | reverse complement strand
CAGTATTGCGGCAAAAATGCCGATACCGCTAAGAGATACAAATTGCTGATTGAACAAATTTCGGAGGTTCTAAAAAATGATTAAGCTAAAAGAATTGCGTATATCTGCCGGACTGTCTATTCGTGCTTTGTCCGAATTATCCGGCGTGTCCAAAAGAACATTGGAAGATATCGAAGCCCGTGGTGACTGCCGCATTTCGACAGCGTATGCCGTCTGCAAAGCCCTCGGCTGCTCTCTGGATGATTTTTACAAGGAGGAACAGGAAGATGGAAATTGAATATCCCGTTCCGTGTCCACTGATGGAGGAAAAGATTGATATAGGCACCTGCTTCGATATCCATATGGTTGTGGAGCGAGATGCTCCTGCATATACAGCACCGAAGAAAGCCGTGAATACTGAGAACTTCAGAGAAATCTGTCTAGCTTGCCCTTATCACCGTGACGACTGATTGGATTATATTATGAAACAAGTACTATGGACAATTCAACACGAAGCAGCGTGGGATGTCTTTGAGAAGACCGGCGTTCTGATTGCAAATGAAGACCATCTTTTTTGTCAGGATGATTTGCGTTTTGCCTATGACTGGATGTCGCAACAGATGGTGCAAAGAATCGGCGCATCGCCAGACGGCATTCACTATCCCGTGTGGGCATGGTACCAGTGGGAGGGAAAACGCAAGCGACAGGATTTGCGGCGATCCGGTTATGCAGATCGAGGCACACCGATGGTGCAAATTACATTCGAGGCGGAAGAAAATAAGTTTTTGCTATCTGACTTCGATTTGTGGTGTCGGGTGCTTGCATCTGATTATCTTGCCACGAGCGAAGCCGAGTGGGATGCTTACTATGCTGACCATCCACATACAACTCAAAAAGATGTAGAACCATCGTGGCAGCGAGTCTTTGACTTAACGATATCTGAACCAGATTGGGGCATTAGAGATCCATCACGAAAATCAATTCAGGCGACATTGTGGCAAATCAAAATGGAGCAGGTCAAAAAAGTGGAGCATTTTGTTGCGAAATAAATATTTGTTGTTTACTTTTAAAGATAGGGGGAAATCTATGTTGAAATTTTTCACAGAATATACACAGGAACTCTCTCTGGCAGTTGCGGCTTTTGCTGCGCTGGTGTCTGTGATATCTGCTATCATTGCGCTCGCTGCTAATTTTCAGAACAGGAGGCAGTACATAGATAGCATTCAACCTCAACTAAGTATGAGTCTTATTGAGGTTGAACATGAATTGTTTCTCAGAGTTACGAACACCGGAAAAACAGCAGCAAAATCCATATCTGTTACTGTCCATCGCATTACCAACAATGGTATTAATGGCACGCTATATTTGGATGATCTGTTCAAAGGTGAGTTTGAATTATATCCAGAAGAAACTGTTCAGGGCGTGGTTGCAATGGCTGGGCGGAATTACACTACCTCCATTTTCCCGGCTGTTGAACTTTCGGTATCCTACCAATGTGGCAATAGGAAAAAGAAATATCAGTACGATCGTAGCGTGACCTACTTTAATGGTTATGCCGATAAAATATCTGTTGACGTGAATATGGATACAAGCAATATAGAAAGTGCCTTGCAAAGTACAAATCGGGCAGTTGTCAGAATTGCGAACTATTTAGACGGCCGACAGGTTGCAGCTTTTGATGACCTGAACATATTGGCAGGTCACTCATTGCAAACCGATTTTCAAGAAATTCTCGGTCAAACACCTACATCTGTACTTACACGACAAGAAACAATCCATGAGGCTCTTACGAAAAAGGAAAATAACAATGCAACGGATGGCATAGTCCGTAATTAATCAACACCGAAAAATTGATTCGGAGGATTTGATATGACTATATTGGGAAAGACACAGATGTCGGAGGAAGATATTAAGTTAAATTACATTACTCCCGTTATTTTGAAAGGCTGGAAAAGTCACATTACGATGGAGACTAAAATCACAGACGGTCGGATCAACATCAGCGGAAACATTGTGGCTCGTAGCAAAGCAAAATTTGCCGACTATCTGCTTTATCTGAATGACGGAAAGCCGATTGCGGTTGTCGAAGCAAAGGACAATAATCATTCTGTATCTCATGGTCTGCAACAGGCAATGACTTATGCACAGATGATGGATTTGCCGTTTGCTTATTCCTCTAATGGCGATGCTTTCTATGAGCATGACTTTCTGACTGGACGGGAACAGCAGATCGCTTTAGATGAATTTCCGACACAGGACGAGCTTGTGGCGAGGTATTACGCTGAGCTAAATGGTGGTGAAGGCATTTCTGACTTGGAAAAGAAAATCGTCTCTCAGCCGTATTATTCTTCTCAAAGCACCTATCCTCCACGCTACTATCAAAGAAACGCTGTAAACAGAACCGTAGAAGCCATTGCAAAAGGCCAACAGAGATTGTTGCTTGTCATGGCAACGGGGACGGGCAAGACCTATACCGCTTTCCAGATTGTGTATCGTCTGCTCCGTTCTGACCTTAAAAAGCGGATTTTGTACCTTGCAGACAGAAATATTCTTGTTGACCAGAGTATTCTGCAAGATTTTGCACCACTGGAAAAGACCATTTACAAAGTGGACTTCTCCGACAAGGAATGCCTGAGCAAGATTGCATCCCATGAAGTAAACTTCGCCCTCTATCATCAGATGGTCGGGCAGAATGATGAAGAACACTTTAAGCAGATCCCAGCAGAATACTTTGACCTCATTATCGTAGACGAGTGTCATCGTGGAAGTGCCAAGGAGGACAGCAACTGGCGTAAAGTGCTGGAGTATTTTTCTTCTGCGACTCAAATCGGTATGACCGCTACACCCAAGGAAAGTGAAAAAGTATCGAACATAGACTACTTTGGAGACCCTGTTTACATTTACAGCTTGAAGCAAGGCATCGAAGATGGATTCCTCGCTCCGTTCAAGGTTATCAATATCACGACCAATATCGGTGACGGATGGAGACCGTACAAAGGACAAACCGACATTTACGGCAACGAGATTGAAGACCGCATCTACAACAACAGAGACTACGATTACAGCATCATTCTTCAGGACCGTATTGACGAGGTTGCAAGGGAGATTACCGAATATCTGAAAAGCACCGACAGAATGCAGAAAACCATTGTGTTCTGTGCTTCCGAAGATCACGCCGAACGAATGAGAA
>CAZHGE010000145.1:0-3388 GCA_964531805.1 uncultured Lachnospiraceae bacterium | reverse complement strand
TATAAATATACTTAGGAAAGGAACCAATGGGAAGAATTATTGCAATTGCCAATCAAAAGGGCGGAGTAGGTAAGACTACTACTTCTATTAATTTAGCTGCTTCTTTAGCGGAAAAAGGAAAGAGAGTTCTTGTAATCGATACAGATCCACAGGGAAATACAACAAGTGGATTAGGTGTTGATAAGAATGATTTAGATAATACAGTATATGAATTGATACTTGGAGAATGTTCTGTACAAGAATGTATCTTAAAAAATGTAATTGATAATGTGTCAGTAATTCCATCTAATGTTAATTTAGCGGCAGCTGAAATAGAGATGATTGGTGTAGATAAGAAGGAATATATTTTAAAAAGAGAAATTGACTGGGTAAAAGATTTATATGATTTTATTTTAATTGACTGCCCACCATCATTAAATATGTTGACTGTTAATGCTATGACAACAGCAGATACCGTTTTAGTTCCAATTCAGTGTGAATATTATGCGTTGGAAGGTTTAAGTCAGTTAATACATACAGTTAATCTTGTAAAAGAAAGATTAAATCCGGAATTGTATATGGAAGGTGTTGTATTTACCATGTATGATTCCAGAACAAATTTATCTGCTCAGGTTGTAGAAAACGTGAAACAACATTTTAAACAAAAAGTATTTGATACTGTAATTCCTAGAAATATTAGATTAGCAGAAGCACCAAGTTATGGTATTCCAATTTGTTTATATGATCCAAAGTCAGCAGGTGCAGAAGCATATCGTTCGTTAGCAGATGAAATAATTAATAGAAAGGATGTATAAAAGATGGCAGCAAAAGTAGCAAGAGGCCTGGGAAAAGGTCTTGATTCCCTCATTCCAAGTAGTACACCTGTAAATAGTAAAGCAGATAGTAAGCCGGAAGCAAAACCTGAAAAGCCGGATACATTTGTTGACATCAATTTAGTAGAACCAAATCGTGAGCAGCCTAGAAAACATTTTGATGAAGATGCGTTACAGGAATTATCAGATTCAATTAAGCAGTACGGTTTAATTCAACCAATTTTAGTACAGGATAGAAAATCATATTATGAGATTATTGCCGGAGAGCGTCGTTGGAGAGCATCCAAGATGGCTGGATTAAAGAAGGTTCCTGTTATCATTCGTAATTTAACTGAACAGGAAATTGTGGAGATTTCTTTAATCGAAAATATTCAGCGTGAAGATTTGAATCCGATTGAAGAAGCACAGGCATATAAACGATTATTAGAAGAGTTTAATTTAAAACAGGATGAAGTAGCAGAAAGAGTATCTAAGAGTAGAACTGCTGTTACAAACTCTTTGCGTTTATTAAAACTTTGTGATGAAGTACAGCAAATGATTATTTCTAATATGCTTTCAACTGGACATGCTAGAGCAATCATTACAGTAGAAGATCCAGAAGAGCAGTACGCATTGGCTCAGAAAATCTTTGATGAAAAGATGAGTGTTCGTGAAGTCGAAAAGTATATTAAGGGAATGAATAAACCTGTAAAGGCAAAGAAGAAAAAGAATGAATCATTAGAAGCAATCTATGAATCTACAGAGGAAAAATTAAAAAATGCTCTGGGAACAAAAGTACAGATTACTTCACGTGAAACGGAAGGCTCTGGAAAGATTGATATTGAATTTTATAGTCATGATGATTTTGAAAGGATTGTAGAAAAACTTTTAGGCTAATTTTTGTGTGAAAGGTACAGAAGAAATGACAAGTAATTTTCTGAATCAAATTGGATTAGGAAATATTGATATTGCTTATATTTTAATTGCTTTTTTAGCAGTGATATTAAACTTACTTATTTTAGTGATTATATCCATGGTTAAAATTTCAAAATTGAATAAAAGACTTGCTCGTTTTATGAAGGGGAAAGATGCGCAGAGTTTAGAAAAGGAAATTGTTGGCTTATATGAAGATAATAAATTCCTAAAAAATATGGTAGATAATAATAAGAAAGATATTCGTCAGTTATACAAGCAGCTTGCAAAAGCATTTCAGAAGATTGGTATTGTAAAATATGACGCTTATCAACAGATGGGAGGATTACTTAGTTTTTCCCTTGCATTGTTGGATGAAGATAATAATGGTCTTATTATTAACTCTGTTCATAGTACAGAAGGATGCTATACATATACAAAAGAAATTCATCGTGGAGAATGTGACATTGAGTTAAGCAACGAAGAAAAAGTGGCATTGGATCAGGCAATGGGAGTCTAATAGATGAAGTTAATTAGTATTGAAAAACTTAAGGGAACAGAAGTGCTAGCCCGTCCAATTATGACAAATAATTATAAAGAACTATTGTCAGAAGGTACACGGTTAAAAAAAGACTATATTCCAAAGTTAAGAGAATTGGGAATTACCAATGTATATGTAAAAGAAGAACAAACGGATCCTGTAGCGTTAGCAATACTAAAGGATGAAGTTAACATAACGTGTAAAGAAAGAGTTCAGCAGATTATTTCGAAACACACATACCATCGTACAGATGATATGATAGAGATTGGGAAAACAGCAGATAGTATTATATCGAATATTATGGAAGAAGAAAATATTGTCGAACAAATATTCGATATAAAAGAAAGAAGTGCCGATTTATATGAACATTCCATTACAACATGTTCTTTGGCAACTTTGATTGCATTAAAGATGCGTCTTCCAAAAGATGTGGTATATAATATAAGTGTTGGTTGTCTATTACATGATTTAGGAATTCGTTATATGGGTTTTGATTTTGATCATACTGATTTTTCCCATATATCACAAGCGGATCTAGAAGAATATAAAAAACATCCGGTTTATGGATATACCGCCGTGAAATCAGAGGATTGGCTTTCAAAAGAGAGTAAGGATATTATTTTATATCATCATGAAAGAATGGATGGAAGTGGATATCCTCTTCATAATACATTATTATCAGTAGAAACTAAAATTGCCAGTTTATGTGATTTCTTTGATGAGAGCATTTGTGGAATTGGTTGTGAACAGATGAAGGTGTATGAAGTAGTAGAATATCTTAAATCTTCCAAGGGAAAACTTTTTGATGAAAAGATTGTTGATGTTTTGCTGGAGTTTGTTGCTGTTTATCCGGTTGGAAGTAAGGTAATGACAAATGAAGGTGAGATTGGACTTATCATTCATCAGAATAAAGGGTTTCCGGAAAGACCTACTTTAAAGGTCATTACAGATAAAGATGGAAAAGAGCCGGAACAGCTTTTAATTAAAGATTTATTAGAATATAATCACGTATTTATAGAAAAAGTATTAAATTAGGAGGGGCCTATTATGATAGACATTAAGTTTTTACGTGAAAATCCAGATGTAGTAAAGGAAAACATCAAAAAGAAATTCCAGGACAGCAAGCTTCCTTTAGTGGATGAAG
>CAZHGE010000144.1:0-3388 GCA_964531805.1 uncultured Lachnospiraceae bacterium | reverse complement strand
TAATTTATACTTGATTGAAATCGAAAGGGTTGCATTTCGATTTACAATTCAGGGTACCTCTATCATATTTTAAAAATGGACGAGGTAGGACTCGAACCTACGATGTTTCCTTGTAACAGATTTACAGTCTGCTGCCCTCGCCGCTAGGCATACTCGTCCAAATCAGGCGCACCAAAATACGCCTGCTATATTCACATAGTGCATCAATGCGGGTTCAGGCGCTGATCGGCACCTGAACAACATCATCTAACACTAAAATCTCATCCATATGTACATGAAAAACCGCTGCTAAAACCACTAAATTGTCGATGGTTGGCAGAGTGGTTCCATGCTGCCACTTGTAGATTGCCTGAGGTGTGGCAAAACCGAAGATGTCCTGTAAATCCTTTACAGATAGACCTGCTGCCACTCTCAGATTCATTATGTTTTGTCCCGTCTTAATCATATTAATCATGGGAATTGTATGTATCATTTTATTTTCCTCCTGCTCCGGTCAAACTGAATCGAAGCAAGAAAGCCTTAATCGTGTAAAAACTTCGTTTTCACACGATTATTTGGCTTCGCCAAACCATTAAAAGGAATTATGCTGGTGTACATGAGCAAGCTCATACACCACATAATTTCTTTCAATGGCTTTTCTCAGTTTGCCTTAAAGTTGTAAATCGGTTTCATCACGTCAATAACATCCACGGACTCTTTGATCACATCAATAATGTCATCCAGCGACTTGTATGCCATTGGCGCCTCATCTAAAGTTGCCTCATTTACAGAAGTCGTATAAACGCCCTCCATCATGGTTTTATACTCATCCATGCTGAGTGTCTGTTTTGCTTTTGCTCTGGACATCAAACGTCCTGCTCCATGCGGTGCGGAAAAATTCCACTCCGGATTGCCTTTGCCGACCGCCAGCACACTTCCATCCTTCATATTAATTGGAATCAGCACTTTTTCTCCCTTATGGGCTGCAATTGCACCCTTTCTTAAAATCATTTCATCTGTATCAATATAATTATGTATGGTATGGAATGCCTCGCCACCGGTCATACCTGTGCGCTCAAGCAAAACCTCTGCAATTTTCTCACGGTTTCTTTTTGCAAATCTCTGACAAATCTCCACATCATGAAGATAATCCTCAAAATACTTTCCATATAAAAAGCATAAGTCCTCCGGCATGGTTGTCTGTCTCATTTCCCAAGCAATGGCTTTTAATGCCGCCTGAATCTCGTTTTTTCTTCCCTGCTCTTTATATGTGCGGATAATCACATCTCTTTGCTGAAAATAAGTCTCTTTTCCCTTATTTAAATCAATTGCCAGCTGCTGATAAATCTCCGCGACCTGTTTTCCCAGGTTCCGGCTTCCGGTGTGGATGACAAGATACTTCGTGCCGTCCGCCGCCTGATCCACCTCTATAAAATGATTGCCACCACCCAATGTTCCAAGGCTGCGCTCCAACCATTTAGTGTTTTTCAGGCTTCTGTAACAATAAAGCCCCTGTAAATCAAATCTCTCCTGTCTGCCTTCCCAAATATGCATACCCGATGGCACGTAATGCGCCGCCTCATCCAGTTTGGCGAAATCAATCTCTACCTTGCCCAGATTCATGGTATACATGCCACAGCCGATATCCACGCCCACGATATTTGGCACTGCTTTATCCACAATAGTCATGGTCGTGCCGATGGTACATCCTTTTCCCGCATGTACATCCGGCATAATGCAGATTTTACTTCCCTCTGTAAACTCGTAATCACACATTCTTTTTATCTGCGCTATTGCCTCATCCTCCACTACCTTCGCGTAGCAGAGGGCGGTATTTACGTTTCCTTTTATCTCAAACATTGCGTTTCCTCCTTTCTTTTCAAATGCCGGGGCATTGCGCCCCTATTTCGGAATACAAAAAGACCGCTTGTCCTGTAATCTTCTTCATACAAGATAAGCGGTCTTCAAAAATCCATGTGAAAATATGCGATGTCTTCTTACTTACACCAGACATCCCTCAACATCAGACACAGTCTTTCGCCTTTTTCTTATCTTATATGAGCGCATGAAATCTAAGCGCTGTTCTGTATACAGAGCTTCATGTTTACGTTCATTATTAAGGTAGTATGCGAATAAAACTGTTCTCATGATTTTTCCTTTCTGGATCTTGGGGTGAGTGGTTTTGTTTTGGCGCAAGCGATTTTTTCTTGTACCAAAGCGATGGTTGCATGGGAATGTTTTATAAAAAATGTTTCCATGCGGTGTGTACTCACGCTGATCCGCTTTCTTTTTTCTTTTTGGAGTGTAGCATAAAATTGAGGAGTTGTAAATTATACTGGTGGTATAAATCACTTATTTATAAACCAATATTATCATTGATTACCACCACTCATTTTTTACTACGCATTTTTTGTACAAACTGTCTATATTCACGAGTATATTTATATGAATCAGCAAACACATTATTTACGGCGATATATAAGTTAGGCTCATGTATTTCCATCACATGCAATTCCTCTTCAAAATCTCGACCATATGGACATCCTGCGCATCCTGTTCTTTTAAGTCCATATTCTGTATAACATTTACTATGCTCAATACCATAATATTGCTCATATACCTTTTTTGTATCATTTAAATACCAAAATATAGGTCTAAATTCATCACATCCCTCATCTTTGGTGGAGAAACACGTTTTATAAGCACTCTTCCTTGCTCCCCCCTCGGCCTTTCTAACACCATAAATATTTAAATCCACATTTTCATTTGCCTTATACTTTTGAGCAACAAGCTTCTTTGCATAATGGCAACATTTATTTGAAATACGAAATTGAGGCGGATTGGCAATCATAAATTCTTTAAGATATTGATTATATCTAATATTAAAACTGCTCTCTCTTTCTCCTTTATTCTCAAACATATTACACCACCATCTTAAAGCCGCTTTGCATCTAGGATATTTTTCCAATAAAATATCAAAAGGTTCATCCTCCCATTGGAAATCATGCTTTTGCAGACGTGATATCCATTCACTCACTTGTTTTGATAAAAATGGCTGTCCATATTCTTTACAACATATCGGGATAGGTTTAATTGCTCTTACCCTCTGAATCTCTATTCCATACTTTTTTTCCAAGAAATCCAAATGTTCTTTTGTTGCTTTAAATTCTAATCCCGTATCAAAAAAAGCAAATATGATTTTATCTTTTTCATCATACTTTTGGCATAAATCTAATAGAATATCACTATCGCTCCCACCGCTTATAGAGCATAAAATTTTATTGTATCTTTTCAACTTGGAATGAGTGATAACAATGGAATCCCCTATCAATTCATCTTGTGGAAGTTCTACCATAATTTCTTCTAATTTCATTCGTATGTTCCCTTTCCTATCTAACATACATAATAT
>CAZHGE010000143.1:0-3398 GCA_964531805.1 uncultured Lachnospiraceae bacterium | reverse complement strand
TAAAAAAAGTCATTACACCACTGGCATAACAACTCTTAATACTGCACCTGCTGGCACAGTTTTTTCATTTATTTAATATGTAATTAGTATACCATAACTTGGTATTTCGGTCAATTACCAACTCCTTTCTTTTTTATATAATTTAAGCGCGCAATCCAACAATATAACATTTACTGCGGAAAAGAAATTATGAGTATTTCTTATTTCAAGAATAATTGATGTTTGATTCATACAAATATCATTAAAGACAAATGTCTGATTTGTATTATCTAATCCGCTTTTATAGAACTCTAGTTCCCTTGTTAATACTGGTGCGCTTACATTTTCTATAAGTTCATAGATACATTGCTCAAGCTCAGTAGGATTCTTTTTATTATAAAAATTTAAAAATTCACCTACGTGTTTATTTTTATATACTGTGAACTTATTTATACTATTTTGACTTGTACTATATCCAAAGAATATATTTTCCCATACTGTTTTAAAAAAAGACATACTATTTCCCATTATGTAATTATCTACAAAATGGTACGCCTCTTTTTCCCAAACATCATGAATTAATTGTTCGTCATAGTACATAGTTGAAATATGTTCTATATCTGCACTTCCTAAGAAATCTAGATAAAATTCATCAAGAATTTCATTCGGATAGAAAGTTTCCATATTCCAACCACAATTTTGATATATCCCTTCTATTAAGAGATCTAGATGATAGGATAGACTATAGGAGTTTTCACAGCTATTCCCATCAAAAATATAGTGGCTAACATCTTGTGCTGGCAGAGCGTCCAACTCACTTAATAGCTTCAATGTCAATATAGCACCTAGTTTTTCATGACTATCGTAATATGTTCTAGGTTCTATATTGACATTGTTGCAAAAAGCTTTCAGTGGTTCTAGCTTATCTTTTAATAAAAGGATATCGTTAAGAGATAAGCTTTTCATTGTTTATTCCCTCCTTTTCTTTCTCGTACAACTCTAAGGCATAGTGTAATAGAACAACGTATACAATTGAATACGTTTTATAAACATGTCCATGCACTTCCTCGCCATCAAAAGATTCTAAATACGCGTACACCGTATTGAATGTATATGTATGATTTTGTTCGTCCAATCCTATATTTTCCATTCTTCCATATCGTAGCATCATAGGATCCACTATTTCATCTAGCAAATAAGAAATATAGGAAGTTATCTCGTTCTTAACTTTTATTTCTTCTATCTCCTTCAAATAGTTCGCCACTTTTTCACTATTGAATATGTTAAACTGGAAATAATCATATTCAAAGTTTATCATATGGAAAAAAGCATATTTTACTTCTTCCATATAAAAGGAAAGTGTATCAAAATAGTTTCTTTCCTTTAGAAATGGAATGACATCTTTATCCCATATATCTTCGGCATCTTCTTTATCACTAAAAAATTCAGAAATGATATCATATTCTATATCATTACTGAAGCCTATATAGTCATAAAAAAAGTCGTCTACGATATCTCTTATTGGTACGCTTTCGACTTCCCAACCACATTCTTGATAGACAGAAAATACGATCTCCTCTAGTTGCATAGAAAGTTCTTCTATTGAGTCATAATCTTCACCTTCCATGCATATGATAGGCTCAAATGATACATTTTGAGCTTCTGTTAGAAAACCCATTTCGCGAAGAATTTTCAATGACGTAATGATTCCTAGCCTTTGTAATTGCAAAAAAACAATGCTAAGAGCCTCTCTCCATGATGAACATTTGCAATGTTCGATTAATGGATCTATCCATTTTTCGATTGCCTTTAAATTCTCAATCGTTTTTTCCATTTACAGTTCCTCCTTTTTCTACTGGTTGAAATCTGCAAAAGTACTGAAATGCATTAAAGTAAACAATACCACTTCTTATACTTTCTGTTCTTAGCAGCTCTTCCACTAAGTTAAATAGGATTGTTGCTGCTGTTAAATTTGTCACTTGATGTTGTGGTGCTGATTCATTCATCGCTCCACAAGACATCTCATAGGCAGCAGGACTGTTATCGGTAAGAACATCTGGATAATAGTCCGAACGCAAAGGCGAATGTTGAACACCATTTGTCTTTACGCTAATCACAACTTCACCTACTGAAAACTCGTTTGCACTATCTATGTAAACGATATTTTCTTTTTCGGCAAAGAACTTGTGCATTATCTGCCTTGCTCGGTGATTATCTACACATCCCACAAGCACTAAATTGTCATAGCCTTGCGAAATACGCTCTAAATCGGTTGTATCTTTTATATATTCTGGAAAAACAACAACCTGTTCTTCTATCTTTGGGTAATTGCGAACTAAGTTTTCGCATAAGATAGAAGCTTTATTTTCTAGTACATCATTTTCTCCGAATGGCTGTCGCACTCTATTCTTTTCTTCCACTTTGTCTCCATCTACTAGTAGTAGATTTACATATGAGAATGCCCTTAACGTATGTACTGCCATCTTAACAAAGTTTCCTCCTGTTCCGCCTGTCCCAATACAAACAATACCTGTATTCTTACCTTTAGGTACTGGTATCATATTATATGAACTATCTTTTCCTTTTTTGGTGTGATAAAAAAAATGTTCTTGTTGCATATATACATTTCTTACCTTGCTTGTTACACCGTCTGTAATTATGTTACAGATTTGTGCAAGTAAGATGTTAGAAAGTGTAAGGGAATGTTCGTAAGAAGGTTTGGAATAATCAAATTTTCTTACTTTCTTTGCAACAGGTTTTCCATCCATACGATGTTGTACTTGGATACCTGTTTTGCTCGCATGAAAAGCAATTGCATTTTTTCTACGTCCGTATATGTGCATGATTGCTTTTGTCGCTAGCTTATCCTGTGCACAATCAACAAAGAGCATGGTTGTATCAGAAAAATTTAAATTAACCTTTCTAAAAAAGCTTTTCTCTTCTTTTGCTAGATTGAAAGAAAATGCTTTTATACCAACACTGTTCGTAAATTGCGACTCCAAAATCATTTTTAGGGTAGCTGCTCTATTCCACCCTAAGTCTTCTTTTAAAAATAGAGGTACTTCTAGATCTGCCTCCTCTACCTCTTTTTCATCTATCATAATAAATTGGATAGATGAATTTTTTTTATAGCTTGCAAGGAATCTGCCGAATTCTCTTGCAAAATTTACTCCTACAGGCTCTAAGCCTACTAGAATTATTATATGATTCATAAAAAGGGGAACTGCATAGTACAGCCCCCTTACACCTCCTTTTACATTATATACTTAATCTTGTTTGGGCAACCTCCATTAATTCATCTACCATCAATTCTACTGCCTGATACGAAGTAGATGAATTAAGAAAGATATCTTCCTTTCTGATTGGCACATATAAGCCACCTGTGCCTGCCCGTAACAAGTGTTCACTGTGTTCACTTC
>CAZHGE010000142.1:0-3482 GCA_964531805.1 uncultured Lachnospiraceae bacterium | reverse complement strand
TAAGGAATACCTTAGGATTACGAACAATCGCACGTCCCATAGCAACACGCTGTCTCTGACCACCGGACAAAGCCTTGGGTTTACGATCAAGAAGAGCTGTTAAGTCAAGAATCTTAGCTGCTTCCTTAACCATCTTATCAATTTCATCCTTCGGAACTTTTCTTAACTTAAGACCGAAAGCCATGTTATCATATACTGTCATGTGTGGATATAAAGCGTAGTTCTGGAATACCATTGCGATATCTCTGTCCTTAGGTTCTACGTCGTTAACCACTCTGTCACCAATCTTTAATTCACCAGAAGAAATATCTTCAAGACCAGCGATCATACGAAGTGTAGTAGATTTACCACATCCTGAAGGTCCTACGAAGATGATGAATTCCTTGTCAGCGATTTCAAGGTTGAAATCCTTAACTGCTTCAAAGCCGTTAGGATATCTTTTACAAATGTTCTTTAATGATAAACTTGCCATTATCAAATCCTCCTAAATAATATAACCGGACTACTCCGAATCTCATGATGCTAGTATAGCGTTTCCAGGTATCAATTGCTATGCCACATTTTCACAAAGATTTTTCTATTCCTTGGTAAAAATGCTTTATTCTAAGTTTCCTGAAAATAAACTTGTTCAATCTGTCCACATTTTTTAATTTGCTTTATGCAATTTGCATACTTCTATTTTACTATTCAAAAACAATGCCTCTTGCCAATCCATTCATACATAGAAATAGGAGCAGACCACACTAGTCTGCTCCCTGTATATTCTTTTACCGCATATCACTTTCAATCGGTGTTTCTTTTTTCTTCTCGGTATCCACTTCCTGTAAATCCTTATTGTAGAATACAAGACAGTTTTTACCACGTCTCTTCGCCTCATACAAAGCCTTATCAGCAGATTTGTATAAGCCCTGATAATCCTTGGCATCTCTTGGAAATACCGTTGCTCCAATACTGGCTGTTGCTGAATACTTAACATATTCTCCTGCCTTAAACTGATGGAACAAGTTCTCAAGACGTTTCGCTTCTTTTGCTAATATTTCATCTGAATTCAAATCCTTTAAGAAAAGGATAAATTCATCACCACCGGTACGTCCTATAATATCCGTTACACGGAACTCATTACGAAGTTGTAATCCCAGCGAACGAAGTACTTCATCACCAAACGCATGTCCCAGTGTATCATTAATCTTTTTAAAGTTATCAATATCAAATAAGAAAAACAGACACTGGGAATCCGGATGTTCGGTAATATATTCCGTTATCTTACGTTCCGTTGCAATCTTATTATTCAACTCTGTAAGAAGATCCGTATCAGCCTTATTTGCAAGTTCCTGACTTTCCTGATCAGAACGAATCTTATTAACAATTACCATTACAACAATAACCACAACAAATATCAAGGCAATAAGACCTAAGGCTGCTGTCATGGAACGAATATTACTCCACTCTGCAGAAACCAGTTTATCTACATAATCTCTATCCTGAATTAACAAAAGCTGCCAGTCACTTATTCCCAATGGAACACTGGTTACTGTCTTTTCTTCATTATCAATCTTGACAGAGTATACATATTTTGACTGCTTACCCAAACGCATAGATACACGGTTATAATTAGTATCAATTAATGATGCTTTTCGTACATTAACCAAATATTCACCATTTGCTAAAAGTTTTGTATCTTTACCAAATGCACTAATCAGATTACCCTTAGAGTCACAGATTCCATAAGAATATTCTTTCGATGGCATAAATTCTGCAATACCCTGCAATTTAACAAAAGCATAAATGCTTCCCTGGCTAATATTATTCTGATAGTATGGAGTTGCAAATACATACGCGTTCTGATTGAATACTCCATCATCTGTTGTCACACAAACCCTGCGGCTACGGGAAACAGAAAAATAATCCATCTGGGAAATATCAATCTTAACCCCATCACTGGTATATCCCATACCATCATTATCCGCAATAATAACCATATAACAATTTGGCTGCGCTTTGTTTAACTCTTTGGCATACCACATAATATCCTTATTTGTGCATTTGGACTCATCACCCATAATAGCAGCCACCGCACTATTTGATGCCATTACCACCTGCATATAGGTCTCCAAACTGCTTGCCAGATCAGAGGTCTGCATAATAAGGGTATCATGTACATTCTCTTGTGCATCATTTTTGCTGATTACAAAAAAATT
Organism: uncultured Lachnospiraceae bacterium; assembly: GCA_964531805.1. Classification (GTDB taxonomy): domain Bacteria; phylum Bacillota; class Clostridia; order Lachnospirales; family Lachnospiraceae; genus RGIG8767. The sequence goes on along the minus strand of CAZHGE010000142.1, from coordinate 1,284 downwards.
ACTGATGATAACAATCAAAACAGCAACCAATAAAACAATTGGAATACCATACTGGAGCAGAAACTGCCGCTGTCTATGTTCAGTTGTCTCTTTTGTCTTGCTTTTCTTAAACAATTCCATCAGTTTCTCCACTTACAACTAAATAGATTTTTAATCCACTGTTTCTATTTCTTCTACTTCTTCTACTTCCTCAGCAGGCTCTACCTTACGGAAAATGCGAACGAACATCATGCTTGATATATACGCCGGCAATGACAATCCCATCAACAATAAAATTGGTGCCAATTCAATCACAAAAACCGCTAAAATAACCGGTATGATCATAAGGACAATAAAGATCAATGTAAATGGTATATTTACAATTGATAATAAAAATGCGTTCTTAATTGTATTTTTCGTCGTGTTATGAAAACGTGATAAAACCGGAAATACATACACAACCGTTCCCAGCATTAAAAATGCAAGTGCAGCTACTACAATCATAATAATTTGTGGTATCTGATCCGGCATCATACGATATATCACGATATCGCCAACAAAAACAGCCGCTACTGCAACCACCAACAACCATATTATAGTTGCCTGTTTAAAATTCTCTTTAAAAGATCGGAAGAAATCACGAATTACATATCCTTCTTCCTTACGAACGATTCTTATTGCCACAAAATACATCGCCGTCCAAGACGCTCCAATCGTCACAATTGGAATTGAGCAAATCATTGCCAATATATTTAGAATAACTAAATCCGCTACTTTTCCCATAAAGGACCAAACCGGATTATCTAAGTTAAAAAGTGCTCCCATTTATCCATCCTCTAATATGTCATTAAAATTATAGTACTTTTGACCGATAAAAGCAATTATTTTATCTAAAATTATAACTTTTTATCTAAACTCGTACTTTTTTGCGATTTTTACAAGTAAAATTCCATAGGCGTATATATAATGCCATCCTTTTTCGTCTCATATCCGGTATCTTTAAAACCAATCCTATGATAAAAAGGAACTCCATACGGCGCAGCATTCACTGTCATTTTTTGCTGTTTTGTATGCATCAGCATATAAGACTGCAGATATTTAATCAATGATGTCCCAATTCCGCGTCTATGATAATCCTGATCTACAAATAATAAAGAAATGTGATTTCCACTTCGCAAGGAAATTAATCCTATTATCTTCTCATCCTCTACTGCCACAAACAACAGATAACTACCCTGTATAAACAGTTTCTGTCATTTTTTGCTGTTTTGTATGCATCAGCATATAAGACTGCAGATATTTAAT
>CAZHGE010000141.1:0-3517 GCA_964531805.1 uncultured Lachnospiraceae bacterium | reverse complement strand
AATATGAAATTTTCGCTGCGTTGGAATCGCGCGTGTTGTATCGCGATGAAACGGGCTATCGCTATTATTACCAGATCGGTGATTTGACCGAAGACGGTTATGATGAGCTGGTCAGCTTTTTCAAACAGAAAGCACTCTACGATACGGGAATTACCCCGACCTACGGAGAACAGATTGTTGTTCTCTCCACTTGCAGCGACTATGACGACAACGTGCGCTTTATCGTTGCTGCAAGACGAATCGACAATGCAGGATAAGCGAGGAAATGAATTTCGGCATGAATGAACGGGAAAACCAAAACACAATGGAAAAATTCGAGCGTCAAATGCAGAAGCGCATTTCCCGCAGTAAACAGCATCAAAGACATTTGAGAAATCAGCGTTTGGCGTTGATCGCCTTTTTGCTGGTGATGATTATTGCGGCGGTTGTGCTGCTTGTTTGGGGGCTCTCCGCGTCGACTTCTCCCATCAAAGGAGCTTGGACATACAAATCCGACGTGATCTTGCATTTCGACGGCAGCGACAGCGGTGCGCTCTATCTGGACGACCTTATGTATCCTTTCACTTATCGAGTGGAAGATGATCTTGTCTCACTTTGCTTCGAGAACGCTTATATCACCGACGCGGTCTATAGCTTTACGGTAGAAGAAGATCGATTGACGCTGATCGGCGGTGATGGAACAACAGGCGGCGTATATACTTTATCGAAATCCGAATAAAGGCTCATAGGGCAGTTGCATCAGAATGCGACCGCCCTTTTTCATTTCAAAAAAGCGTAAAATGCACCGATTGACAGAGAGAATGAGAACGATGTTTGTCTATCCTTCATAAAAGGTAAAATAAGATGGATGTGATATAAAATAGTACAAAAATGACATAGTTTTTTTGACTTGTTGATATTGAGCTCCTTCTGTGATACAATGAATCAAATCCATATCCCAAGTCCGAGCAGGCTCGGACAATATCCAAGAGGAGAATAATCTTTATGTTGAATCAATATTTGACTAAGTGGAAAATGTCGGGCGCATGGCCCTATACGCCCGTTCAGGGCAATTCGATGGAGACAGGTTGCATTTTGCAGGGCGTTACCGGCTTGATCGATGCAACTGTACCCGGTAGTGTCTACGCAGATTTGCTTCGCGCGGGCATGATCGAGGATCCTTATTATGAGATGAATTCGCTCAAATGCGAATGGGTTTCGCAGCGTTGGTGGGTCTACAACACCACCTTTAAGCTCGATGAAGCGCTTCGCGGTCGTCGCATGACCATTACTTTTAAGGGCCTCGACTACAGAGCACGCATTTATGTGAACAACCAGCTTGTTGCACAGCACGCCAATATGTACACGCCTGTTCGTGTTGACTTCACCGATACCGCGAAATTCGGAGACGAAGAGAATCTGGTGCAGGTGATTCTCGAACATGCTCCCGATGAAATGGGACAAATCGGTCATACCAGCATGACATGGACACAGAAGGCACGCTTTACATACAAGTGGGATTTCTGCACAAGAATGATCGGCGTCGGTATCTGGGATGATGTTGTGGTCGAGTCGGATTTCGGTACGGAGATCGTTTACGATCATGTTCGCTATCTCGACGGAGCAGTGCATTATACCGCAGATGTGACGGGTGACGGTAAAGTCAGAGCCGAGCTTTCTTATGAAGGCGAAGCAGTCGGCTGCACCGAGGCGCAGATCACCGACGGCAAGGCTTCGCTTGCGATTTCCGTTGAAAATCCGAAGCATTGGTATCCCAACGGCTACGGCGAGCAGCCGCTCTATGACCTGCGTATCATTCTCGAGAACGATAAGGGCGTTTGCGAGGATAAGGTGATGAAGGTCGGTTTGCGTACCATCACCTATGAGCGCTGCGACGACGCTGTCGAGAGTGCGCTCCCCTATATTCCCGTTATTAACGGTAAACGCATCTATATCAAGGGCGTCAACTGCACGCCGACCGATTTGATGTACGGTATAGTCGATAAGGCACGCTATGAGAAGATGCTCACGCTTGCTGCTGCCGCCAATGTCAATCTCATTCGTGTATGGGGTGGCGGTATCATTGAAAAGGAAGCCTTCTATGAGGTCTGCGACAAGCTGGGTATTATGGTATGGCAGGAGTTCATTCAGTCCTCTTCGGGCATTGATAACACGCCTTCCGAACGTCCCGAATTTCTCGAAAATCTGACAAAGACGGCTGAACATGCGGTGCGCGTCAAGAGAAATCACGTTTCGCTTACCTTCTGGAGCGGCGGAAATGAGCTCTTCGAGTGGGATGGCAGACCTGCTCAGTATGAAAACAAGAATATCGCTATGCTGAAAGAAATTGCCAATCGCCTTGATCCCGATCGATTGATGCTGCCGACTTCTGCATCCGGGCCCATCGGATGGCGCGACGATACCAGACTGCAGGACAATCAGGACATTCATGGCCCCTGGAAGTATGCGGGCGTTGAAGAACACTACAGAATGTACAATACCTCGCCCATTCAGCTGCACTCCGAGTTCGGCTGCGACGGTATGAGCAACTATAGCTCGCTGCTCACCATTCTCTTGCCCGAAAATCGCAAAGTGACCGATGTCGGTGCCAACCTTACATGGCGTCATCACGGCGAATGGTGGGATACTCTCGCCCGTGACAGCGAGATCTTCGGTGATATCACCGATCTTGAGGAATTCTGCGATCTGAGCCAATATATTCAGGCTGAAGGCATTCGTTATGCGCTCGAAGCAAATCGCCGCCGTGCATTCCGCAACTGCGGATCGATTGTATGGCAGTTCAACGAGCCATGGCCGAACATTTCCTGCACCTGTATGGTCGATTATTATTACAATCCCAAGTTTGCATACTATTACTACCGCGACGCAATGAAGCCGCTTCATATATCGATGCGCTACGACAAGCTCCTTTGGAAGCCCAACGAAACCTTCAAGGGTTCGCTCTTCGTACATGACGATAACGGCGTTGGCTGGGACGGCTTGACCGTGACCATCAAGGATGCCGACGGCAGAGAAATCGAAAAAATCACGGGAGATCAACCCTTTGACTTTGAATGGAACATTAAGGGAACGAATACCTTTATCGTCGAATGCAAATTGGAGCGCGGAGGCGAGGTCGATATCAATACCTATCTCTTCTTCGTACTCGATGAGACGCATCCCAAGGCAGACCGTGAGGCGGTACGTTCTTTCATGAAGCAGTATAAGCACGCATTCGCACGCTGAAATCTCAGGTGATTCGGAAATCCATATTTTGAAATAAAGGAGCGAATTGTTCATGAAAAAGGTTATTTCGGTGCTGTTGCTTTGCGCTCTGCTTTGCTCGGTTTGTGCTTCCTGTGCATCCGAGGGCAAAGGAAATGCGCCTGTAACAACCGATACGCAGCCTACTACCGACAACGACAGCATCGGCAATGAGACAGAGGAGACAACGACCGACTATCTTGTACAGCTTAACACGGTTGATTACGGCGGACGCGCTTTCAATATTTTCTGCCGTGACGACAAGATTTATGAG
>CAZHGE010000140.1:0-3523 GCA_964531805.1 uncultured Lachnospiraceae bacterium | reverse complement strand
ACAGTAGTTGCAAGTTTAACTCATACAACTAATTATACATACGAGTTTAAAGATGCAAGCAATAAAACCGTTGAGTCGGTTAACGAAGAAGTTGTTCTTGCGGAAATTTCTAACAATTTTGAGTTTGTTTATGAAAATAAAAATGTGAATGAAAATATTCCTATTACTTGTCAAGCAAAAGGTTCGCAAGAAAGCAATATATCAATTGTTTTATCTAAACAATTCTTAGGGAATATCACTAAAAGAGATATTAACTTAATTATTGGAGACGTCTCTCGTTACTATGTTACAAATATAGACGAAAATGCATTCTACAATGTTTCATTTGGTGAAATTGCTATTGAAAATGGTGTTGGTAGTTTAGAAGTTTTAACTTCAGGTAAACTTACAATATTGAAAAAATATACTGTTGGAACATATGACATACAAAGTGTTGCTTTATCTGAAATTGATTATTCTACATTAACTTTTGGTATAAGTGAATCTATAAATAACAACTACAATGTAACAAAAGTTAAAGGTTCTTTAAAGGTTGAAAAAGCACAAATTAGCATTCAATTAAGTGGGGATGTTAATAATGATGGTTCTATTCAATATATTTATACTGGTAAAACCGTTGAATTAAAATATACAATTACAATTCATACTGACGAAAAAGATTATACAAAACATAGTGGCAACGAAGATTTGTCTAGTTTTGTTACGGCTTTGGCAAACGGCAAAGATATTGGTTCATATACTGCAACATTTGAGGCTTTTGATTCTAGCAATTTTGAAGTAGTTTCTTCAAGCAAGCAACTTCATTATGAAATAATACAAAAAGATGTTCTTATCAGTCTTGAAAAATCAAAAGGATTTGATGGCAATTCTTTTGCATATGTATTGACCAGTGCTGATTATAATGGTTTGAATGCTGGGCATAGTTTGAATTCTTCTGCAAATATTACAACAAAAAGTGCCGATATTGGTGTTTATGATATTAATAAGGCTCAAGATGTAACATATAATAACATTATTATTTATGACGAAGCTAATAATGATGTAACATCTAATTATATAATTTCTTATGAAGGTTCTTTGACAATTGGCAAGGTTTCCGCAACATTCAATGAGTTTGGTGAATATGTTTATAACAATACTAATCAAACATTATCTATAACATTAACTTTAAGCAGTGGCGGAACATTAAGTTTAACTTATAGCAAAGAAGCAATGGTAAATGCATCAAGTTGGTTGAGCAATAATATAGGTAAACAATATCCGGATTATTTGACAGAGAATAATATTAGCGAATTAGTAATCCTTAATATGTTAGATTCTAACGGCAATGCTTACACAACAAGTGAGGGCTCACAAGAATTTAAATATGCTAGCACATATAGAATTACAGTATATAGCCTTAATTTTGACACTATTTCAACCGATGAAGTAAAAATACTTCCAAAAACAATTGATGTTAAAGCTCTTAAAGGTTATGAAAAAAATAGAACATATAACACAACAAAAGCATTAAAAGGGTCAATAACTTCAACCGATATTTTCACGGAAGATAATAATTACATTCAAATAACCGGTGAATATGTTGAAAAATTTGGAAAAAATATTGAAATATCATTCACTCTTAACAAAAAAGAAAATGCTGATATTCAAAAAACTAACAATGTGTACAACTCATACAAATTATCGGATGATAAAGTATTTGGTGAAATATCCGAACATTCTTTAAAATTTAGTTATATTGGAGAAGATGATAAATATTATACTGGCGAAAATATCAAACTTGGGATTTCTGAAAACTTCCAAATAATTGATTGTGAAACAAATAGTGTGGCAGGTGTATCATTTAATGGTTATTTATTGTTTACCACAATAGTTGATGCTGGCAGTTATAATTTGGCACATATTCAATTTGCTTCAATATCTAAGCAAGATGTTTCAAATCAAGAAGAATTACAATATTATAGCATTACATTTGAAAATACATTAATTGTCAACAAAGCACAAATTGTAGTGTTGACAGTTTCAAATAATACGATTACATATGACAATATGGGGCATATTGCCTTATTAGAAGCAACAGCACAAAAAGGTGCAATTGTTGAAGGACTAAAAAATACAATTTTAACCGCTCAATACAGAGTAGACTCTTCTAGTGAGGTATTAAATGAATGTATTAATGCTGGCGAATATTTAATTTACCCAAAAATATCTAGCGAATATCAATCAAACTATGAATATGTTGGAGATGAATCTCTTGCTATAAAAATGTTGATTGAAAAAAGGGCTATGACTGTTAAAGTAAACAAAGCAATTTACTATGACAAATTGGTGGGTTTAACTTGCTGGCAAATAACTTTATCAAATGAAGATGTTTTATCGGCAACTGAAAACACAGGACTTGTGGTTGGACACATATTCTCAGGTTATGCTAAAACTTTTAATACAGAAATAGGCACAAATACCTATCCACAAAACATAATTTTAAGTTCTATCTCAATTGTTGATGAAACTAGTGACGTTCAAGCAAACTATAGCATAACATATGACATAACTTTAAAAATTTCAAGTGACCTTGCAGATGCTGGCTTATATATTAAAGTTGAGGATTTAATCTATTCAGCAAAAGACCAAAAAGATTTAAAAATATTTAACATTGCAAGCAAAGAATCTGACGATACAAATATTACCATTAAATCTGCGGAATACTTTAGTGATATAGAATGTAATAATGTGGCTGATAAACTTTTAAATGTTGGAACATATTACGCAAAGGTAAAATATACAAATTCTTTAAATCAAGAATTTGCTTATCCTTATGTGATAAAAATTGCATTAAAAGAATATGAGGTTACAAAATATCATTTAAAATCTGATAGTTTGGCTGAATTTAACGGCAACAAAGATTATGATAGTTTAGATTATGTCGAATTAAGTTTGACTGATATATTGGAAGGTGATAGAGATAAAGTAGAAGGTTTAATTGCAACATATTATAATGGTTCTACAAAAGTAAGTTCGGCAAGTGAAACTACAAGAAGTGTAATAATTACTTTAAAAACCACATCTTCATATGAATATTTGGCAAATAACTATATTTTCCACCCTATTTTAGGTAAAATTAATAAACGAGAAATAACACTTTCGTTAAAAGATGATGTTACAAAAGAATACTTCTATGCAGGCGAAAACAAAATAAGTTTAAATACTTCAAGTTTCAATATAACTGAGGGTTCTTATGTCTCGGGTGAAAGTTTAGATTCTATATTGTTTGAAAAAACATTGACAAATGTTGGAGAATATTTTGTTAAAGACTTTACTAAAACAATTAATCCTATAATAAAAAATTCTTCAAGCATTGATGTTACATTAAACTACAATATAACTATTAATGTTGAAGATAAAATCATAGTTAAAAAATTAAGTGTTGGTTTGGCTTACGAAAAAGGCGAGTTAACATATGATTCTACCGATAGGGCAGACTATGTTAAAAATAACCTAACCTATACATTTACTCTTCCTAGTT
>CAZHGE010000139.1:0-3526 GCA_964531805.1 uncultured Lachnospiraceae bacterium | reverse complement strand
GCCAAACATATCTTTTAAAATGGCTACAATAGAAAGCCCTTTTGCACGTTGTGCACCCCAGCTTGGATCAATCTCACTTGGATGGCGTCCCCAAAGATTTTCTGTATAATTTTCAAAAAACATGGAATACAGTTTTTTACCAAAACGATTTACATAAAAGTCTTCCAAGGAATTTTCTTTTCTTTTGTGGATTACCGTAAACAGATAACTGAATCCAACCTGTACGGTATTGATGAAGCCCATGTTAACAAACGTTTCCAGTTTTAAGGAAATTGGATAATCAAAGAATTTCTGGTTAAAGAAAATTCGTGATACACGGGGACGTTTCAACATAACATGGTCTTCCGTTTCTGGATCAGGACCATTCTTTTCTAAGGTTACATTACGTTCTAACTTAATGTCATCATAGGAAGGAGCACCCTGCATTGGGAGCATAGCATCCCACCATGCATTTACCTCCGGAATCTTGGAAAAGAAACGGTGACCACCCATATCCATGCGGTTTCCTTTATAATTTACAGTTTTGGAAATACCACCGAAACATTCGCTTTCTTCAAAAACGATTACTTCAATGTCGTCTCCTTTGGTAATTAACTCATATGCAGCAGTCAGACCAGCTGGGCCTGCGCCGATTACAAGAGCTTTCTTTGCCATGTTTTTCAGATCCTTTCTCGAAATTACATAGTTTCCATATGATTTAAATGGAAAACCGTGTAATTTATTTGTAATCTCTCAATTTAATAGTCTATCATAGTTTCCGGTCTTTGTCCAATGAAGCAAGGCTGAGAGATAAATTTGTTTGACGTATTTTATATGTTATGTTACTATTCCACTGACAAGACAGTTGTAAGGCAACTAACTTTACAATATAAAGTGCATTTAATATGCTGGTATATATGTGAAAACAGGAGAGGAAAATTATGAAAAAAATTTTGAAAGAGATTTTTATTGACGGATTAAGCGGAATGGCAAGCGGTTTGTTTGCTACATTGATTATTGGAACCATTATCGTACAGATTGGCGGATTGATTCCAGGACCAATTGGTCAGTATTTGGTTATGATGGGAAAGGTGGCTTCAGCACTGACTGGTGCAGGTATTGGTGTGGGCGTATCCCAGAGACTAAAATCCAGTCCATTAGTAGTGGTATCTGCGGCAACGGCTGGTATGACCAGTGCATTTGCTTCTAAGATTATAGCGGGAACAGTACTGGTTGATGGTGTGATGCAGTTTGCAGGACCGGGGGAACCTTTAGGTGCCTTTATTGGTGCCATTGTAGCCGTATATATGGGAAGATTAGTAAGCGGCAGAACAAAAGTAGACATTTTGATCACACCATTTGTCTGCATTGTATCAGGAAGTGCGGTAGGACTGCTGATAGGACCATCGATTTCTAATTTTATGGCATGGCTTGGTTCTCTGATTAACTGGGGAACAGAGCAGGCTCCATTTTTAATGGGTATTATTGTTTCTGTTTTAATGGGTATTATTTTAACACTGCCAATTAGTTCTGCTGCATTGGGAGTCATCCTTGGGTTGAATGGTCTGGCAGCAGGGGCAGCTACAGTTGGCTGCTGCGCTAACATGGTTGGTTTTGCAGTTGCTTCTTATCGTGAAAATAAAGTGAATGGCCTTTTGGCACAGGGACTTGGCACCAGCATGTTACAGATTGGTAATATTGTGAAAAAACCGATTATCTGGCTTCCGGCAATCATTACCAGTGCGATTTTAGGGCCGGTATCCACACTTGTATTTGGTATGACAAACAACGCTACGGGTTCCGGTATGGGTACAGCAGGTCTTGTTGGGCAGATTAATACCTATCAGGATATGGTGTCACAGGGAGCAGATCCAGTAGGAGTACTTGTTAAGATTGTTATATTACATATTATTCTTCCAGCACTATTATCTTTGGTTATTTCTGAATTTATGAGAAAAAAAGGAATGATTGCTGATGGTGATATGAAATTAGAAGTATAATTTCCTAAAAAATAATGTAGAAAAAGAAAAGATTATGGCAAAACGAACATTGTCATAATCTTTTTTTAGTTATAGGATAAAAATATAGGAAATGAATGTTATATTGGGCATAAGTTAGTTAACTAAAATGGAAAGGCAGGCGGTTATATGAGTGGAAGAAAATATGAAATGGATATGTGCAATGGTCCACTCCTTAGTAAGATATTGCTTTATGCAGTTCCTTTGATTGCATCGGGAATTTTGCAGTTATTATTTAATGCGGCGGATATGGTAGTAGCCGGACGGTTTGCAGGGAATGTGGCATTAGGAGCCGTAGGTTCGACGTCATCCCTTATTAATCTTCTTATTAATTTATTTATCGGAATGTCTGTGGGAACCAATGTGCTTGTAGCACATTTTTATGGTGCGAATCGTAAGGAAGAATTGGGACAGACGGTGCATACTTCGATTGCGCTTAGTTTAATTAGTGGTGTGATATTGGGAATTGCCGGATTCTGCCTGGCGGGGCCGTTGCTTTCTTTAATGGGAACCCCGGATGATATTTTGCCTCATGCAGTCATTTATATGCAGATTTATTTTATAGGTGTGCCGGGAATGCTTTTATACAATTTTGGAAGTGCGATTTTACGTGCGGTAGGGGATACGAAACGTCCGCTTTACTATCTGCTTTTTGCCGGAGTCATTAACGTGCTGCTTAATTTGTTTTTTGTAATTGTACTGCAGATTGGTGTGGCGGGAGTTGCTTTGGCAACAATCCTTTCACAATTTGTATCAGCAGCTCTGGTAATCCGGTGTCTGATCAAAGAAGAGGGGGCGTACCATTTAGATATCCGTTCCATCCGCTTATATCCGGATAAGATGATCCGTATCCTCCGGGTTGGATTGCCGGCAGGATTTCAGGGCGCTATGTTTTCCATTTCCAATGTATTAATCCAGTCATCAGTCAATTCCTTTGGTTCGATTGCAGTGGCAGGAAATACAGCTGCACTAAATTTGGAGGGATTTGTATTTAATGCCATGAATGCGTTCCATCAGACCGCGCTCAGTTTTACCAGTCAGAATATGGGCGCGAACAAACTGGATCGTGTGAAAAAAATTATGTGGACCTGTCTGGGATGTGTAACGATATTGGGCATGGGAATGGGGTTTGCAGGACTTTATTTTGCAAACGGATTATTATCAATTTATTCGACGGATGCGCAGGTAGTAGCATATGGGTATCAGCGTCTTTTGATTATTATGTCCACTTACTTTTTATGTGGTATTATGGATGTTATGGTGGGAAGTATCCGTGGTATGGGGTATTCCATTATGCCCATGATGGTATCACTTCTAGGTGTCTGCGGCTTGCGTGTGGTATGGATTTTTACTGTTTTTACATTTTCAAAAAGCCTGCAGGTACTCTATATTTCTTATCCGGTGACCTGGACGGTAACGTTTTTGGTGCATTTTGTGTGCTTTATGCTGGGATATCGGGAAAAGTGTAAAATAGGAAAAAGAAATGAGCAGGTCTTATCCTAATATTGAATTTTTAGATAAAATAAATT
>CAZHGE010000138.1:0-3766 GCA_964531805.1 uncultured Lachnospiraceae bacterium | reverse complement strand
TGAGATAAACTTTGTTAGCAAATCTTTATTTGCTTCAGTTGTAATATATATCGGTACTTTTGAAAAATACTTTATAGGTTTTTAATTATTTTCTATTCAAATAGTTCCTTAGATATTTCATATCCATTTTTTTTATAGAATTCCAACAATTTCTTCTGCTGTTCTTTATAAAAAGGATATTCATGATCAGCCACACCTTGTTTAGGACTCATATAATCTTCACCGTAACAGGCAGCGAGTACTTGTTCATAACCAACCGGAATCGGAATAGTAATATTTTCAAACGGTACTCTTTTTGCAAATTTATAACAAGAAACAGGTATCCTGAAATCCAATCTATTTGCTAACATATAATAGATTATGGACACTTCTTTTGCCACAGCATCTGTATCCCAGTACATAGCTCCAATACGATCCGCAAGCATCCATAACTGTTGCCTGTAAGGTTTATCCTTCGTAAATTGAATATTACAATATGTTTCTAACACTCTTAAATTCTGTATTTTTTCCGCCTCTGATATTTCGTCCTTTTCCCAATCAGATGCTAAAATATAAGCCGCACGAAATAAATTTAACATCGTGTCTTCTTCTGATTTATCAATAGGAATATAATCAATCGGAAAAATATCGACCCCTGCCGACCATGGAAATCCATGAAATTGTTTTAACCGTTCGTTTTTGAGTGGTATTTCCGATGTATTGACAACTCTGGCAAAAGTTTTATTCCATCCATTATCCCTCGCAGGAGACAGTATTTCATACCATTGTGGAAGTTCTTTCTCTGCAATTTTCAAAAAACGCTCATAATCCAGACGTTTCATCTCAATATCCAAATCATCATCCCATGGAATATATCCCCCATGCCGTATTGCTCCAAGCAATGTTCCTCCACTTGCAAAATATTCAATATTGTTACGCCGGCAAATTGCATCAACCGTTTCTAAAACCTCTAACTGTGCTGCCCATGCCCGCTTCATCATTGGTTTAATATAAAACCCTTCCCTTTCTTCCCCTTTAAAATAGGTTTCATCGAAATTCATACCCCATCTCCTATATTTTTATTTCATCATAATATTTACTGCAAAATTTCAATCCTTTGCATTGAAGTATTATATAAATCAGCCGGCATTTCATATCCGTTTTTTCTACAAAAATCCTGCAACAGTCTCTCCTGTTTCCTATAAAAAGGATATCCATGTTCAGCCGTTCCCCGTTTGGGTATCATATAATCTTCATCATAATACGCCGTAAGTACTTGCTTGTAACCAATTGGAATAGGAACCGTCGTATTTTCAAACGGCACTCTTTTTACTTGTTCATAACAGGAAACCGGAATTCGAGCCATCGGTCTCGTTGGCATTGTATAAATAATTGATATTTCTTTTGCTACAGTTTCCGTATCCCAATACATACTTGAAATACGATCAACAAGTAACCACAACTGCTGTTCGTAAGGTTTGTCCTCCGTAAATTTTGTATTACAATACAATTCTATCTCCCGAAGACTTTGTATCTTTTCTTCTTCTGACATTACATCTAGATTCCAATTATAAACTAAACCATAAACAAGACTAAACAATTTTAACATCACATCTTCTTCTGATTTATCAACCGGAAGATAGTCAAGCGGAAAAATATCCACGCCTGCCGACCATGGGAATCCATGAAATTGCTGCAGTCGTTCGCACTCCAAGGGTATTTCCATTGTATTAACTACTCTGGAAAGACTACTACCATATTTGCTCCACTTTCTGGAATTCAATATTTTATAACCCTGCGGAAGTTCTCGTTCTGCAATCTTTAAAAAACGTTCATAATCCAGACGTTTCATTTCAATATCCAGATCATCATCCCATGGTATATATCCCCCATGCCGTATTGCTCCAAGCAATGTTCCAGAACTGGCAAAATACTCAATATTATTGCGCCGGCAAATCTCATCCACTGTTTCTAAAACCTCTAGCTGTGCCGCCCATGCCCGCTTCATCATTGGTTCTATATAAAACCCTTCCCGTTCTTCCCCTTCAAAATAGGATTCTTCAAAATGCATACCACGTCTCCTTACCTATCACTCTTTTGTTATAATACATCCCACACATCCTTCTTGGATAAAAAATAGGCTTCGCCTATTCAACTCCCCTGCCCCTCATTCATGAGGGGAAAAGGGGTTTTCTTTTATTTCTTTTTCCTTCATAATAATCTTATGAACATCCTGCAAGAGATTTTTAAAGACCATTATGAAGAAATGTTATATATTTTACATCCACGTCAAGCTATTATTAAAAACGTTGACAAGATGATCAACTGTGGCGATCCTGCCTTTGGCGGTGCCATGTACGGCTGTAACAAATGCGGAAATATGAAATTCGTTCCCTTCCGCTGCAAAAGCCGTTTCTGTCCAACCTGCGATGTCAAATACTGTCAAGACCGTTCCAATGCCATGTCTTTCAAACTCATTCAATGCACACACCGTCACTGTGTCTTTACCATTGATGAAGATTTACGGCATTTTTTCTTAGAAGACCGTTCCCTCCTTGACTGCCTTTTTAACGCCGTCCGCAGCGTTATCCTGCGAATGTTCCATCAATTAAATATGTCAAAAAACTTTGTCCCCGGATTTATCTGCGTTCTTCATACTTTCGGCCGCCCTCTTGAATGGAATCCTCATATTCACTGCCTTATTACAGAAGGCGGTTTCTCTGATGACGGCTTTTGGCGTGTTGTTAAACACTTTGATTATTCTTATCTTCGAAAGGCATTTCAAACCGCTTTACTTAATGAATTGGAATCCAAAATCGGTCCATCTTTCAAAAAAGCCAAAGCTGCTATCTACCGCAAAGACAAAAATGGATTCTACGTTTATGCAAAACCAAATCTCTGTGACCCTCAGACTGTTGTTAAATACATCAGCAGATATCTTGGACGTCCTGTTATTGCCTTAAAAAGAATTGATTCCTATGACGGCGAGAATGTTACATTCCACTACAACCGTCATGAAGATAATGCTTTTGTATCAAAAACAGTTTCTGCTCTGGATTTTATCTCTCTGCTCATTCAACACATCCCTGAGTCCCACTATAAAATGACTCGTTATTACGGACTTTATTCCCGTCATAGGGAAAAGGATAATTCCTTACGTCGTGTTGTCCATAAATCCAAACAGCCTCTGATCCGCAGTTTCTCAAAGTGGAAGCCAAATATCCTCATTTCCTTTGGCTATGATCCTCTCTGCTGTCCTAAGTGCAGTAACTCCATGTCCTTAATGGACATTTACTATAACCACCACCGGGTTTCTCTGGAAGAATTATACGAAAAGGCAAAACTAAAATGCCGCTCTGCTTGATTTATCCTTCTGTCTGTTTCATACTATCTATATCAACAGACAGAAAGGTGTTATAAAAATGGACTCAAAATCTTTAGAGGAACTTCGTAATAAATACATCCAAAACCCACCCGAAGGGATGACCGCTGAACTTGTAAAGGGCATGACCGACTCCGATTTACTGGACATGCACTACTTTTTAACTGAAGATGATGACTGGGACGGTAATGAACCGGAAGAAGGCTTTTACATAGACATCTTACAATAACCGTCTGTTTTTCATGCCCGCTTTTACGCGGGCTTTTTTATCCGGAATTTCTCCGTTAGGAGAAATTTCCTATTATATAAAAATATAGGGCTGGTATAACCAGCCCTAATTATAAATCAACTTTTATATTACTGAAGTAATGACATTACTCCCTGGTTTGCCTGGTTAGACTGTGC
>CAZHGE010000137.1:0-4183 GCA_964531805.1 uncultured Lachnospiraceae bacterium | reverse complement strand
TGTCTGTCTGTCTGTCTGTCTGTCTGTCTGTCTGTCTGTCTGTCTGTCTGTCAAGCATTTTCTTATGCATTCTATTTGTCAACTCCTATGTCTCAATTGAGCACATTTTTTGTATAAAAATATTAGCACAATTTACCATATTCGTCTAGTACTTTCTTCTCAATTTTATACTATAATTTTGCGCTGTGCCTCTATGATGCGAAAGAATAATATTCAAAGATTTTGTTTTATGCTATAATGTAGTGCTCGGATTATGATATAACCTGTAAAATACAAAGGATTACATCTATTATGTCAATAAAAATATTTACCATAACACACAAACAATTTACACCGCCAAATGTTTCCATGTATGTACCTTTGCATGTAGGACGCGCAAATGGAACCGATTTGGGATTTTTAGGGGATGATACCGGAGATTCCATTTCCGAGCGCAATCCTTTTTATTGCGAACTAACCGGCATGTACTGGGTTTGGAAAAACTACTGCCCTGAGTTATCTCATACAAGCGAAAATACAACCATAAATAAGAAAATTTACGTTGGAATCTGTCACTACAGACGATATCTGCTCAATGAAAAAGGAAGCCTTTTTACAGCGCCCCAGCTGGAAGAAATTCTTACAGAATATGATATGGTTACAACGAAATTATTAACACTTCCCGGCTCCTATTACGATGGTTTTTCTTCCAATCACCATATCAAGGATCTGTTGACAACAGCAGAAGTGATAAAAGAAAAATATCCCGAATATCTGGATACCTTCGAGCGCTTGATACACGGCCCCAATACTTACTTTGGCAATATTTTTATTACCTCAAAGAAGGAATATGACCGCTACTGTTCGTGGTTATTTGATATTCTATTTGAAGTTGAAAAACGAACGGATTTTACCGGCTACAATGGCTATCAAAAGCGGTTATTTGGATTTTTATCAGAGTTTTTACAAACGGTGTGGATACAATATCATGCCTTAAATGTCAAAGAATGTATGGTGGGTATGGTCGGAGAAAAATACGAAACTAGATTGTTAAAAGAACAGCTGGCTGAATACTTCAAAAAAAGAGACTACCTTGGTGCAGAAAAACATTTTATGGAATGCTATAAAAAGCGCCCAGACATCTTGATGGAAGCCTCCGATGTCAACGGAGAACTACGTCTTTGTATGCAGATTATTTCCACATGTAAATTTGAGGATGCAGCATATGGCAAATGTATACTGGACACTATGCAGGATTATCATAGTTTGATTCAGCATTTTGGGCGCTTAAATGCGACCATAGCACACTCTCTGAATAACTGTATTACTGTTGAGGAAAATGCATTTTTAAAACATAATCCACTCATCAGTCCTATTGCAACTGAAATTTCTTTGAAATTACACTCCAACCTATAAAATTCAATTTACACCAGCGGTATATTTGAATTTTATAATAAGAATGTTATAATGATAACTCATGGTTCAAATACAACATATATTTGTTCAAACAGGAGTTATTTTATGTTACAAAAGTTTAGGAAAAAATTTATCGGTGACAAAGCATTTTACCAAAAGGTTCTGTTTCTGGCAGTACCTATGATTATTCAAAATGCAATTACCAGTTTTGTTAGTTTTTTAGATAATATTATGGTTGGACAGATTGTTACGGAACAGATGTCAGGAGTTGCCATTGTCAACCAGCTGATGTTCGTATTCAATATCTGCATTTTTGGCGGCGTATCCGGCGCCGGCATTTTTGGTACTCAATACTATGGAAAAGGAGATTACGAAGGTCAAAAATACACCTTCCGTTTCAAACTGTATGCCTGTCTGATTATTACAGGGATTGCTCTTTTATTATTTGGCTTTGCAGATACACAGTTGATTTCACTCTATTTAAGCGACAATGGATCAATCGGTGATATTTCACTTGCACTTGGTTACGGTCAGGAATATCTCGCTATTATGATGATTGGTTTGATTCCTTTTGCGGTCAGTCAAACCTATATCAATACCATACGCGAATCCGGCCAGACTTTCGTTCCCATGGTTGCAAGTATTACAGCAGTCCTTACTAATCTCGTATTGGACTATATTTTGATTTTTGGCGTTTTAGGATTCCCTGCCATGGGCGTTACCGGTGCGGCAATTGCTACTGTTATTGCCCGCTTTATCGAATGTATCATTGTAGTTGTATGGACGCACAAAAATCCAATTAAAAACCCTTATATAGTTGGTGCCTATAAAGGATTTTCGATTCCGCGCAGCATCTTAAAGGAAGTATTTAAAAAAGGCTCCCCTCTTATGCTCAATGAAATGCTCTGGGCAAGCGGTATGGCTGTCATCGCACAATGCTATGCCTTCCGTGGTCTTGAAGTTGTTGCAGCACAAAATATTTCCTCTACCATCAGCAATCTTTTTAACATTGTATATATCCAGTTAGGAAGTTGTATCTCCATTGTTGTAGGACAGTTACTGGGAGCGGGAAAATTGAAAGAAGCAAAGGATGCTGATAATAAGATGATCTTTTTCAGTGTTTTCTGCTGCGCTTGCGTATCCTTGATTATGGTATGCCTGGGTGGTCTTTTCCCATCCATATACAATACCGAAGAAAGTATCAAAGAGCTTGCTAAGATTTTTATTATTATTTCCGCACTTGTCATGCCTCTTTGTGCCTTTTCGCACTGTGCTTATTTTACCCTGCGTTCCGGTGGAAAAACAGTGGTCACCTTCCTTTTTGACAGTGTATACACATGGGTATTAATCATTCCCTTTGCTTACACCTTGTCACACTTTACTTCCCTTTCTATTATCACCGTGTTCTTCCTTGTACAGTTCACAGAGATTGTGAAAGTGATCCTGGGATTTTTCATGGTAAAGAGTAATGTATGGCTTCAGAATATTGTGAATGAAACATAAGCCAGCATACTTCACTTTTTATCTCATATGATAAAAAGCAGCAGTACGTTTGTTTCGCACTGCTGCTTCTCTATGAGGGGAGCGAATAAACTCTTATAATCCCAATCTACTGAATACTTCCTGATAAGCCTCCTCTACATTACCCAGATCCCTGCGGAAACGGTCCTTGTCCAATTTCTCATTCGTATGTATGTCCCATAAACGACAGGTATCCGGCGAAGTTTCATCTGCCAAAATAACATCTCCTTTATAACGACCAAACTCAACCTTAAAATCAATGAGTTTAATATCTGCCTGTAAGAAATATGCTTTTAAAACCTCATTGACTTTGAAGGCATATTTTTTTATCATCTCGATTTCTTCCCATGTAGCAATATTTAAGGCTCTTGCAAAATAATCATTGATAAGCGGGTCCCCCAAAGCATCATTTTTATAGGAAAACTCTATCGTGGGTTCTGTAAATTCTGTTCCCTCTTTAATCCCAAGACGTTTCGAAAAGCTGCCTGCCGCCACGTTTCGCACGATTACCTCAAGTGGCACAATCTCTACTTTTTTCACCGCTGTTTCACGATCACTTAATTCTTCTACCAAATGTGTTGGCACACCTTCTTTTTCCAAAAGTTTAAATACATGGTTGGTCATGCGGTTATTAATCACGCCTTTTCCAACAATAGTCCCCTTCTTTTCCCCGTTAAAAGCAGTGGCATCATCCTTGTAATCCACAATTAATACATCTGGATCATCGGTTAAAAATACTTTTTTTGCTTTACCTTCGTACAGTAATTCTTTCTTTTCCATTTTATGTTCTCCCTTTTTTAGAAATCATGGCCACCGGCTCAGCCGGTGGTTTGCTCTGCCCCTATAAGGGGCTGTTACCGGCCCTGAGTCTAAAGACTCGTCGAAAGGCTCGCCAGCCGCAACGTCATTTACCAGTTAAGCCCTAAAGGTCTTATTTGATTCATTCTGACTCGATTTGGACTTTTTTAATTATATTTATAATAATAAATCCAAATATCCATTTATTTTCTAGTATGATTAATAAATTTCTTGCATTTCGGACTATTTTGGCATTATTTTACCCCCAAAGTCCAAAAAATCGAGTACTCCTGGACTTTATATTGTGATATACGTAATATAATCCAGATTCCTATTAAATGTGCATTAATCATAAAAAATATAATGTTTTTTTGGACTATACAGAATTAATTATGAAAAAATAGTCCAAATTGCTACCACATTCTTTTTTTGCTTGAAGCTAAAGCTGTCCGTGGACACACCTGCATAG
>CAZHGE010000136.1:0-4272 GCA_964531805.1 uncultured Lachnospiraceae bacterium | reverse complement strand
TGATATGTTCATCCGTAATAATCGGATAGCTGAAACAATATTCCCTGATTGCTTCTTGAAGGGTTTTTTCAATGCCCGTATGAACCGCTTGCCCCAAAATTAAAGGGTTGTCAGGTTCGCTTGCGGGGATAGTACTCATTCCTTCAAGATAACGCATTTTGTACTTGAACTTGCACTTTTCAAAGCAATCAACGCTGCTGTGTGAATATCGCAATTTATCACCCCTTCCACAAGTTCCTTGAACTGTTCAAAGCCTTCCGGGTAAAGGAACAATCCAATTCCCCCTGATTTATTGATCCGACTGATATTCAGCTTTTGTAATTCGGAAGGTCTACCGTTGGAAGCCTTCACTTCAACCGCAAGCATAATTCCGTTCACGCAAGCCAAAATATCGGGTATGCCGGATTTCTGAAAACCACCGCCCCAAATCTTTGTGTACCAACCTATCATTGGGGCTTTCATTCGGTCTGTTGGATAGCCTGCCGGGTAAATACCAACAGAATGAAAATATTTCTTTATCTGCCCTTCAAAAAGTTTTTCTTCTGCCATTGCATCACTCCTTCACCGTGATTTTTACGGAAGCGGAAACATTGGAAGTTTTGCTGTACTTTTCAGCAACTTTCGGCAAATCTTTTTTCAGGGCTTTGCTGTCAATGGTGGTTCGTGTGGTAGGTGCAACATAGGTGAATTTTACAGTATCGCTTTCAAACGATTTCACACCGTACTTTTCCATTGCTTCCTTCAACTGTTCACGCATTGCCTTTTCCTGATCCTCAATCTTTTTCTTCTGCAAGGTCAGGTTTGCAATTCCCGTAATAATTGCCGCCGCTTCCGTCTGCATTGCTACAAGGGCGGTTTCCTCATTTACTGCATCTTCACAATCTGTGGAAAGTTCATTGCATACATCTTTGCAAGTTTCCCTTTCCTCACATTCCAAGCAGCAACACACCTTGCCACAAGCGGAACTTTCCGTTGCCTGTTTACACTTAATCATTGTTTTAACTCCTTTCAAATTTGAAAATATATGTGCTATTACATCAACTGTCCAACCGTCACCAAGAACATTCGCTGCTTCATTCCTTGTCAAGCATTTTGTGTAACCCTCTGGAACTGTCTGCAATCGTTCAAGTTCAGTTTGGTTAAAATATCGTATTGTTTCATCATTCCCCGGTTCTTCCCATACAAGGGTTGTGAATCCCGTTGTACGATAACGGCGAAGCATTTTTTCTTTAGTGGTTAATGGTCTGCTATCCGAAACAAGCAATGCCCTTGACTTTTTGCGTTCTGTATAACCACTTGTCAAAACACTTTGTAATTCAATTCCCTTGTTCGTTGGTTGGGATATATTAGGAATATTTGTCCAATACTCTCTCTCTCTCTCTCTCAACTGTGCTGAAAGAAGGGAAGAATTTATCTTAATAGGCTGAACACCCATCAATTTTGTTATGAAATCCTTATCTTCTTTCTTCATCCGTGCAACATTTTCCATAAAGAAGAATTTAGGATTTACTTCTTTTAAGATTCTGTAACACTCTAAGAATAAGCCGCTTTTTTCTTTGTTTTCCAAACCAACCCTTAATTCGGTTTTCATTGCAACAGAAAAGGTTTGGCAAGGGCTTCCGAAAATTACAATATCAATAGGGGTTTCAAAATTTCCGTTTTCCGTATGTAAAACACCGTTTTCATAGTGAACTTTGTTTACATCACCTATTTGCACCGTATCAGGAAAATTGTTCATTGTAACCTTGATTGCAATATCCTTGATTTCGCTTGCAAAATATTTCTCAACGGGAATTCCCGCTTTTTCAAAAGCCAATCTTCCGCAACTCATTCCGTCACAAAGACTTAATACAATCAATTCACATCACCCTACCTTTCCAACTTTGCGTTCAATTCACGCTGAATTTCTAAAACTGAATTTGAATAGTTACTTTCAAAAATGCCTTGCTCCCACAATCGGGAAGCACCCGTTTCACCCATGTTGTAAGCCATCAGAACCTTGTTTGGTTCTTCATATTTTTCAAACAGCTTTCGCAAGATAAACATTCCACCCCTGATATTGTCATAAGGGTTCAGGAAATCCGTTATTCCAAGCGTTTCTTTCAAATATGGGTGATTGATTGTGTTGATCTGCATCAAGCCGTAATCATTAGTTGCACTTATCGCACTCGCATCATAGCAGCTTTCGTGCTGAATCAACGCCATTACAAAGGTAAAATCCATTTCATAGGCTGTGGATAGATAAAACACAAATTCTTGTAAATCTTCATCCATAGATACATTTAGCGGTACAAAATTCAAATCCCCACAATCCCATTCAACGGGAAGTTCACCTTCATAAATTATCCCGTCAGGTTTTCCGTATATCAGAATTTCCTTTTGGGTTTCGGGTAAACTTTCGGTTTTGCTATGAAATGCAATCGCACCAATTCCAAAGCCGATAAGGGAAAAGATTATTGCAACCACTATCCACGAAATCAGAATTCGCTTACCTATCGAAGCCTTCTTGATATTTCTTGAATAGTTCATCTGTATAGTCCTTTCTTAATTCCAAAGTGTGAAGAATATCTTCTTCCACCGTTCCGGGGCAAATCATAAGGTAATAGAAACACCTGTTTTCTTGCCCTATTCTGTGAATTCGCTTTTTGCTTTGTTCAAACAATTCACTTCTATCTGTTAGTGAAAAGTAAATTATTTTGTTTGCTTTCTGCAAATTCAAACCCATAGCCCCGGCTTGATATTGAACAAAGGTTACTGAATCGGCGTAATTTTCATAGGCTGTCAAATCCTTTGTTTCCCCGTTCACTACCGAAAAGGGGCGTTCTAATTCTTCAAGGGCGGTTCGCATAGTGTTCAATTCTTCATTGAAGTTATAGAACACAATCAACCTATCTTCCGTGGATTGAACTAAATCCTTGAAGGCTGCAACCCGTTCCTTGTTTAAGTAACTGCACATCATACGGGCGTAAATTCGCTTTGAAAGAATGGTATCACCGATAAATTCCCGCCCGTCTATTGTGATAACTTCATCACGCATAAATTTTCGGTATTCTTTCGTTGGTTTGGAATGAACCGGAACAATCACTTGTTCGGGCAAATCAAAAACTTCTTCCGATTTCATAAAAATTGCACCGTGTTCAGCAAGTTTCATTTTCAATCGGTCAACATTTTTGTACCCTACAATGTGGGGGATTTTGAACCCGCTGTTGTGATCCTCTATCCATTCCATTTCTACATATTGTTTGTAAAACAAATCTTTGCTAATATTCCAACCCAACAAATGAAGCTGCGACCATAATTTTTCATACTTCCCGGCTGTCGGTGTACCCGAAAGCAAAATCACATTTTCAGGCTGCATTTTCAAAATGAATTTTGAACGCTTTGCCGCTTCATTTTGTATCATTGAACTTTCATCAAGCACCAAGGTAAAACCGCTTATATGGGCGAAATATGAACGCCTGAATACCAAATCATAGTTAATCACGCCTACACATTTACCAACCGTTCCCGTGAATTCTTCAAGCTGTTTTTTGTTCGTCAGGTCAAATGGGGTACACGGATAATACTTCCGAAAATGTTCAAGCCAATCATCAATTTTTGATTTCTGACAAACAAGCACGATTCTTTCAGGGAAGGAAAAGGCTTTTTCGCTTCCTACAAAGGTTTTACCTAAACCCATATCAAGGTAATAAGCAACCCGGTTGAATTGTTGGGTGTCCTCTAATGCTTTTTGTTGGTGGGGGAATAGCTGCATAAGCAAACACCCCCTTAATCTTCATCAACATCAATCCCGGTAATCTCTTTGAAAATTTCCTTGTCGAAGTTCGGAATTGCTGTAATGATATATTTCTGACGGTCATTCAAGGAACGCCACCAAATAACCGCACATTCGGAATTATCCAATTCTTTCAGATAACCACCCGTTGTTTCGGCTTCCGGGTGTGCCGCCTTTTCTTCATCTGTCATATCATCAAGCCAAATGTATTCAAGTACATCACCCGGAATCTGATTCAGAAGATAACGGGCATCCGAATTCAACCAATCACGGTAAGTCCATTCGGAAGGCTTGTTGAACAAATGAATTTTCGGTTCAACCGTATTGAAACAACCGTTGGAAAAGTTGGTTTTGTTCCAATCGCCGCTGTTCCAATCGCCGCTGTTCCGATTGCCGCTGTTCCGATTGCCGCTGTTGCAATCGCCGCTGTTCCAATCGCCGCTGTTCCAATCGCCGCTGTTCCAATCGCCGCTGTTCCGATTGCCGCTGTTCCGATT
>CAZHGE010000135.1:0-4456 GCA_964531805.1 uncultured Lachnospiraceae bacterium | reverse complement strand
CTTAACGCTCCACGCATCATACAAAGTATAATGACCATAGCTGCGGCTACTGCTTTGAATGGTGATAACAGGACGGTCAAGCACTCCATCAAAGAAGGCGGTGTTCAGCTTATCATAGAGTTTTTCAAGATATCCGGCCAGGCGGCTGTATTTGGTTAGTTCTTTCATGTATAGCACTCCCTTTTTCAAGTTAATTGAAGTTGATTTTTAGGGAGCGGGTGCTATAATGAAGCTGTCCCGCTCCCTTGCGGCTGTGGGTCAAAGTCTCTTGCCTGTAAGCTTTGGTCGGCAGTCAGGCAAGGGGCTTTTCTTATGCCACGGAAAAGCGGCGGGAGGTACTCTGCTTCGTGTACTGCTTGTACATTTCAGCGTGTTCCCTCTTAAAGCATGTAGTATCAAAGCGGTTGCTCAATACGGTGGTGAAGCGAGCGACATACTGACCGCAAGTAAGTTCCTCCACGCCCCTGCGCTCCATTTCTTTTTTTATAGCGTCCTTCAGTGCTTCGATCTCGGCGGCGGCTTCTGCTGCAAGGGCTTCCCATTCTTTAAGGGCTTCGATCTTGTTGGTGATTTCGATAGTAGACATAGTTGACTTCCTTTCTGTTCTGTTGTTTGTTCGGCGGGTATTCCCTGCCTGTGACTACATCATAGCACATTGCGCAATGTGCGTCAATAGGGAACATTGCACAATGTTCTTTTCTTGTTTTTGTCCACTTGGTACATTGCGTAATGTTCCGCGAGGTGGTATAGTATTGTAGAGGTGATTTACTATGGCCTATAAGGAAAAGAAAGACACGATTAAATATAATAACGAGTTCAACAAAAAGGCGTATGATAGAATAAACTTGACTATTCCCAAGGGGCAGAAAGAAGCGATACAGGCAGCAGCACAAGCCGCAAACGAAAGTGTAAACGCATATATCTATGCTGCCATCATGCAGCGTATAGAGCGGGAACAGACCACAGCGGTGGGGGCTGATTTCCATATTGAACCGGAGCGCAGCGAAGATACTTCGGAGTAGTTGTCCCATCCAATTTACAGGCTTATATAGTTATTATTAGGGGATACATCCTCGTGCATATTTATAGCGGTATACAATCGCGTCCTAATATTTGTCAGTTTCGTGGGTGACACACAGTCGTGTGCGTATATATGAGTAGATATAGAACGGTAACATCCCTGTGCTTATATAGGATCACACTTTGAATCGTAAATTTCAAAACTTAATAGCAAAGCAAAAGGGCGTACTGTAATGCGGCAAAAGCTGCTACAGTACGCCTTTTTTGTTTGTAAGGAGGTGAACAAATCATGCCGAAACTGACAAAGAAAGAAAAAACAGAATGGGATTTTTTCATTGATCCCCGCACAGGCAGACGCACTTATAACAAATTGTGCCTAAACTGTGTGAATGACTGCAAGCAGAGCTACAGATCACAGGTTATTGCTTGCGCAAAATATCGCTCCAAACGGCAGAAGCTGAAAAAGGGCAAATAAACGCACCTTTTCGCTACAATTTGCGCTTTTCCCCCCTTGCATGGGAAAACATGCGGCTAAATTTTTCAAGGGGCTTACAGCGAAGAAAAACGGCTATTTTGATACCTAATCGCTACAAAAATAGCAAGCAGAGAGGTGATGCACGAAACAGTAGTTTTATCATCGGTTTTCTGCTCTTTTTCAATTCTGCGACCAACTCGGTCGCAAAATGAATTTTTCTGGGCATGAATACCGCATTAACAGGGGTATTCCCTTAAAGAGAATCTCTGTCAAACAACAGAGAAAAAAGATTTGATATTAGCTTTGTAGAAAGATCATTGAGCGGATAAATATGGATATGATGCTTTTTCAATTTTACTACCACATGGGTAGTAAAATGATTTTTTCGGCCTGTGAAATCCGGCCTAAGTCGGGGATGCCCTTAAAGAGAATCTCTGTCAGACAAAAGAGGAAACAAAGATCTTTTAAGCAATGGTTTGATAGAGGAACACTCACCAAAAAGGAGGAAAATAATCTTTGAAAGTACGGAACTATGAGTTGAGTAATGATGGCGTATTGTTGTATATCTCTCATAACGGGAAGCAGTATTATACAGAATACACGCCCGAAATAGAAGATCTGTTATCAAGTGGTGTCTTAGGGTCTTTTTCCAACAACGGCAAGCGCGGAGGCTACTATCCGAAATTCAATCTCGGCCCATCAAAACGGAGATACACCCCTTATCTGCACCACATAATTTATTGCGTGCATCATTACGGTATGACCGCACAAAACCACATGGATATTTTGCAAGAGTTTCATTGCAAACTTAAAAGCACCAAAGGATGCGTAGATCACTTGCACGATGGATTGGATAACTGCTGCATAAGTAATCTGCATTTTATGACTTTACAAGATCACTACCGAAAAACAAGCGCAGAACACAGTAGCCGCTTACGGGCAATCCGTAATAAGGCTGCTTTTTTTCATGTCATAAAGGCAAATGACGGTGACTGTATCAGAGTACAGATTGCCTATAGCTCATCTTCTATCCGCAAAAGAATCCGACTACTACGGCTATATTGTGAAACAGACAATGCGTTTATTGCCCATATCAATGCGGGGCGTATTTGGCAGATGGTAAACGAGCGAAAAGGTGTAGTCTGTAACAATGATAGCTATACCTTTTCTGGTGGCTTTCTCTGCTGCCCAAAGGTAATTCCGCAAAAGCCTATTTATGCTCTGCAACACGATCTTTTGAAAATGGAGTTGACGGAGTTTTCCCAATGGGAGGTGATAGATAAGAAGTGATTAACATATCCTACCATGCCTAAAAACAAGGATAGTACATAGTAGCTGTAGTGTAACTCAGCCCAAAAATACTTGTTATTTTTGGAGATACAAATATGGACACAACCGGAGGCAACCGCCTTGATACCGACAAACTATTTTTTACTGTTGACGATGTAATAGCTATTTTAGGCATATCAAAATCGACTGCATACAGAGAGATCAGAAAGCTTAACGATGAATTGAAGCACAAGGGCTTTATTACCATAAGCGGTAAAGTCCCTGTTAAATACTTTTTGGAACGGCTATACTGTTAAAACTCTCTCTTACTGGTGACATTAACACGGCGACATTTTGAAGTGTGCAACAATGGTCTGTGCTGATAGACTTAAAGTGTATACCCAAATAAAGGAGTGACGAAATGGCGGTACAGAAATATACTGCAAAAAACGGTAAACAGCTATGGTATTTTTCCGTTCGCTATACCGATTGGACAGGCGAAAAGAAACGCAAAAAGCAAGAGGGCTTTAAGACCCAACGCGAAGCCAAGGAAGCCGAAGCCAAATTTTTGAATAGCAAAAAAACGGATATAGATATTACTTTTGCTAATCTCGTAGAGGCATATAATGAAAACCGTGCTGCCCGAATTGAAAAAACCACGATGGCAACTAAAGGGCATATGATAAGAACAAAACTACTTCCCTATTTTGGCAATCTACCAATAAGTGCTATCGATACATTTACCGTTATGAAGTGGCAGACTGAATTGTTGAACTATAGAGATCCCAAAACCGGAAAAGGTTATTCACAAACATATCTTCGGCAAATACATAATCAGCTTTCTGCTATATTCAATTTTGCAGTTACACATTATAAGCTCGCGCGAAATCCTGCGCGGTTATGTGGAAGCATGGGCAAACAAAACGCTGATAAATTTGACTTTTGGACTTATGATGAATTTCAGGCATTTATCGAAGCCACCAAAGAAGATATTTCAGCATATACAATTTTCAGCCTGTTTTTCTATAGCGGTATGCGGTTAGGCGAACTGCTTGCCCTCACTCTGGAGGACTTTGACTTTGAGAAAAACACTGTATCGATTACAAAAAGCCTTGCTGTTATCGATGGTGACGCAGTTGCAAAATGTACGAAAACCCCAAAAAGCAATCGTGTGATTGCGTTGCCACAACCAATCATGGATATGGTAAAAGAATACGCCAATCAGCTCTATGGCTACAACCCGAAAAAAAGGCTGTTTGAAGAAGGGAAAACATCTATCCATCGGGACATGAAAAAGTATTGTGAAATATCCGGTATCAGAAAGATTAGGGTGCATGAAATCAGACATAGCCACGCCAGTCATTTGATAGAGTTGGGTGTTGCACCCTTGACGATCAGCGAACGGTTAGGGCATGAAGATATAAAAACCACCCTTAATACATACTCCCATCTGTACCCAAACAAGCAAAGCGAAGTAGCGGAAATGCTGACCGAATATGTACTTTGACGGCATTGTGGGTACGAATATGGTACGAATGACAAAAAGAAAAAGCCCGAAAAGCCTGATTTTACAAGCTTTCCGGGCAATTTTTATTTTATTCCCACTCGATGGTGCCGATGGGCTTGGGGGTTAGATCATAGAGCACACGGTTGATGCCGTCTACTTCATGGGTGATCCGGTCAGTAATATGG
>CAZHGE010000134.1:0-4616 GCA_964531805.1 uncultured Lachnospiraceae bacterium | reverse complement strand
TCTGTTTGTGCTTAGGATTTTCACAGATAATTCTGATCGCACCTTTTCTTTTGATAACTTTGCACTTTTCACAAATCGGCTTTACTGATGATCTAACCTTCATGTTAAACCCTCCTTTCATAAAAAGACCGTTTTACATTATAGCATGCAAAAAACCCCTTTGCAAGGGGTTTTTCGTAAATTCTTTTCATGTTTTATTTATCTCTCCAAATAATACGTCCCTTAGATAAATCATATGGTGACAGTTCCAAGGTTACTTTATCTCCTGGAAGAATACGGATGAAGTTCTGACGAAGTTTACCACTGATATGGGCAAGAACTTTATGACCGTTTTCTAATTCAACCTGAAACATGGTATTTGGTAACTTTTCAATTACGGTTCCTTCGATTTCGATAACATCGGATTTTGACATCTTATTTCCTCCATTTAATTCATTACTTGCTTTTTGTTTCTAAGCTTTGTTTATAAAGTTTGATTGCTCTTTTAATTTCTTCATCCCGGCATGGAATACCATTTTGCAATCTGTCTGTCAAATCTGCATCCATGCTCTTTTTGATTACCTGAATATGCTTTTTCTTTTTGGTTTTAGGCTTGCATAACGGACGGCATTCTCCATCCACAAGCACCACTGTATCTTCTGTTTCTTCTATTATAATATAGATTTTCTGTTTATCATGTCCTGCCAGCGAGGCAGCCATCCATCCAATCATGTGATACCTCTTCTTATTATAATATGGTCAATATTTCCGGTTCACCATCGGTAATCAAGATGGTATTTTCATAATGTGCTGACGGAAGTCCATCACGGGATACCACAGTCCAATCATCATCCAAAAATTCTACTTCCCATGTACCCATATTAATCATCGGTTCAATGGCAAGTGTCATTCCCGGTTGTAAAAGAAGACCCTTTCTTTTCTGTCTGAAATTTGGAATCTGCGGGTCTTCATGAAGACTGGTTCCAATTCCATGACCTACAAGATCTTTTACAATTCCATATCCAAACTGTGACACATAATCATCAATGGCATTGGAAATATCATAAAGATGATTGCCAGCTTTTGCCATTTTAATTCCTTCAAAGAAGGACTGTTTTGTCACATCCATAAGCTGCTGTACTTCTTTGCTTACTGCTCCAACACCATATGTTCTTGCAGCATCGGAATGATATCCTTTATAAATGCAGCCGCAATCTAAACTTACAATGTCTCCTTCTTTCAAAATACGCTGCTTTGATGGGATTCCATGAACGACTTCTTCATTTACAGATACACATACCGATGCAGGATATCCATTGTAATGTAAAAAGTTTGGAACACAATCATAACTACGAATCAGTTTTTCTGCCAGTATATCAATGTCTTTTGTAGAAATTCCCGGCTTGATCGCCTTCCCAAGTTCCTCATGTACCTTTGCCAGAATCTTGCAGGATTCTCTCATCAGTTGAATTTCTCGTTCTGATTTAATCGATACAGCCATGATTCACCCCTAATTAGTCTAAAATTGCCTTAATAGATGCAAATACATCCATCATATCAATAGTACCGTCAACTGATTTTAACACACCTTTTTCTGTGTAAAAATCAATAAGCGGCTGTGTCTGGTCATGATAAACTTTTAAACGATTGCTTACTGTTTCCGGCTTATCATCATCACGAAGGATCAATTCGCTTCCACAAGTATCACAGATGCCTTCTTTCTTTGGTGGAACATGTTCAATATGATAAGTAGCACCACAAGTTACACATGCTCTTCTTCCACCCATTCTTCTTACGATGTTTTCATCTGGAACATCTACATCGATTGCAAAATCAATCTTATCGCCTAATTTTGTTAATGCTTCATCTAATACCTCTGCCTGTGGAATAGTTCTTGGGAAACCATCTAATACATAACCATCCTTACAGTCATCCTTTGCAACTCTGTCAAGTAAGATCTTAACAGTTAATTCATCTGGAACCAACTGTCCAGCGTCCATATATGTTTTCGCTTCTTTACCAAGTTCTGTACCTTCTTTAATGTTTGCACGGAAGATATCACCAGTAGAGATATGAGGAATACCATATTCCTTTGCGATCATTTTTGCCTGTGTTCCTTTTCCTGCACCAGGTGCACCTAACATAATAATTTTCATATTATCCTCTTTCCGCCTTATGGCTTATGTATACTTAATTTATCACGGTAAAAGGAGAACTCCTTTTGTTTTCATATCCAAATTAGCCATTAAGGGACAAAACGAAATCGTCCTGTCCCCTTTATCCTGGCTATTAATCATTTAAGAAGCCTGTATAATTACGTACAAGCATCTGAGATTCAATCTGTTTGATTGTCTCTAAGATAACACTTACGATAATGATAAGGCTGGTACCACCAAATGATACGCTGGCTCCAAATACGCCATTGAATACAAATGGTAAAATACCTACAATCGTCAAACCACATGCACCGATAAAGATGATGTAATATAAGATTTTGTTCAGATAATCGCAAGTTGGTCTACCCGGTCTGATACCAGGAATAAATCCACCCTGTTTTTTCATGTTCTCTGAAATCTCAAGCGGATTGAATGTGATAGATGTATAGAAATAGGCAAAAAAGATTACCATAATAATATACACTACCAAACCAATGGAATAGATTGGTGCTGAAGGGTTACACCAATTGCTTGAACTCATACCCTTTAACACTTCTCCCCAGAAACCACTTCCTGTGATTCCAAATAAGGAACAAATTACGATTGGGAACTCCAAAATGGAGGATGCAAAGATAATTGGAATAACACCAGCAGTATTAACCTTAAGAGGAATATTGCTTGACTGTCCACCAACAAATTTTCTTCCCTGTACCTTCTTTGCATACTGTACAGGAATCTTTCTTACACCGCCGTTTAAGATGATTACTAAAACAATCATGGCGATAACTACTGCTAAAATAATAATTGCTGCGATTGCACCGCCTGCAACTGATTTTCCTTTGATAAACTGATTATAAAGACCAGCAATATCCTGAGGAAGTCTTGAAATGATGTTGACTACTAATACGATTGAAATACCGTTACCAACACCCTTTTCTGTAATTCTCTCACCAATCCACATTACAACAGCACTACCAGCGGTTAATGCTGCCATAACGATCAATACGTTTACTACATTATATTCCTGTAAAAGACCGCTTCTACCAAATCCAATTGCTAATGCAGCAGATTCTACGAGAGCAAGTACAACAGTTACATAACGAGTGATGGAAGCAATTTTCTTTCTTCCATCTTCTCCATCCTTCTGCATCTCTTCCAATTTTGGAATCGCAATTGTCATAAGCTGCATAATAATGGATGATGTAATGTATGGCGTAATGTTAAGTGCGAATATAGACATGTTCATAAATGAACCGCCTGTAAATGCATCAAAAAAACTAAATGCACCCGCGCTCTGTGCGGCAAACCATGTTGCGAAGAAATCGCGGTTTACGCCAGGAACTGGCAGCTGTGATCCTAAACGGATCACAACTATCATAGCAAAGGTGAAAAGAATCTTATTTCTTATCTCTTTGATCTTAAATGCATTTATTAAAGTTTTAAGCATTAAATCACCTCGACTGTTCCACCAAGTGCCTCAATTTTTTCTTTTGCAGATGCGCTGAATGCGTTAGCCTTTACATTGAGTTTCTTAGTAAATTCTCCGTTTCCGAGGATCTTTACGCCATCACGAGGATTCTTGATCAGACCAACTTCCATCATTTTTTCGATGGTTACTGTAGATCCGCTTCTGAATCTTTCTAATTCGCTAATGTTGATTGCAACGATTTCCTTGGAGTTACGATTTGTAAATCCTCTCTTAGGAATACGTCTATATAATGGCATCTGACCACCTTCGAAGCCTGGTCTAGGAGCTCCAGAACGAGCCTTCTGTCCTTTATGTCCCTTACCAGCGGTCTTACCATTTCCTGAACCGTGTCCACGACCTCTTCTAAAATTATCACTGTGCTTTGAACCAGCTGCTGGCTGTAAATTAGATAATTCCATGTTGACACCTCCTTCTTAATTTATCTTATTCTGCATCTTCTACTTTAAGCATATATCCTACTTTACGGATCATACCCTGTGTACAAGCATTATCTGGTAAGATAATAGACTTGTTTAATTTTGTAAGACCCATAGCCTCGATTGTTGCTTTATTCTTAGGAACTGCACCAATAGGAGATTTTACCAAAGTGATCTTTAACATTTTTTCTTTTTTAGCTGCCATCGTCCTATTTCCTCCTAACCAATAATTTCTTCAACAGATTTGCCACGTAATCTAGCAACTTCTTCCGGTTTCTTTAATGCTTTTAAACCAGCGATTGTTGCAAGAACTACGTTCTGTTTATTGTTAGATCCTAAAGATTTTGTACGAATGTTTTTGATACCTGCTAATTCACATACGCTACGAGCAGGACCACCAGCGATAATACCGGTACCTTCAGGAGCTTTCTTTAATAATACTGTTGCAGAACCAAACTTACCTAAGAAGTCATGTGTAACAGAGTTATTCTCATCAAGAGCAACTGTTACTAAATTCTTGGTAGCATCTTCTTTTCCTTTACGGATAGCTTCAGGAATTTCAGCCGCTTTACCTAA
>CAZHGE010000133.1:0-4632 GCA_964531805.1 uncultured Lachnospiraceae bacterium | reverse complement strand
TTGTTAAATTATGGGGTATATCAATTGCTGACACGGACAGAGTTGGAAAAAACGGCCGAAGAGATTGGGGAAGCAGTTTTAACAGCAAAAATCAATAAAAAGAAAATAATTTTATGTACAGGAGTAAGTGCCAACTTGCTTCTGTTGTTTTATTTTAAATATTTTGATTTCTTTATTGAGAATATCAATGCGGTTTTTGGAAGCTCGTTTGCTCTGCATAATATTTTGCTGCCGTTGGGAATCAGTTTTTTTACGTTTCAGCAGATTTCCTTTTTGGCAGATACCTACCGTGGTGAGTTAAAGAACTGCAGCTTTGTGGACTATGCATTGTTTGTATCCTTCTTTCCACAGTTGATTGCAGGACCAATTGTAACGCATGAAGAAATGCTTCCACAATTTGAGCAGATTGGGGAAAAGAAATTTGATGAAGACCAGTTTTGCCGTGGTTTGTTTATTTTTATCCTGGGTATGGGGAAAAAGGTGCTGATTGCAGATACCTTTGGAATTGCTGTAGATGCGGGCTATGGAATGGTTTCGCAGCTTGGCAGTATAGATGCGGTTTTGGTCATGCTTTTTTACACAATGCAGTTGTATTTTGATTTTAGTGGATATTGTGATATGGCAATTGGTATTGGAAAAATGATGGGAATTGAGATTCCAATCAATTTTAATTCGCCATACAAGGCATGCAATATCATTGATTTTTGGAAACGCTGGCATATTACGCTTTCGCGCTTCTTTACGAAGAATATTTATATTCCTCTTGGCGGCAACCGAAAGGGCAGTGTGAGGATGTATGTCAATCTGTTTTTGGTATTTTTCTTAAGTGGTGTTTGGCATGGCGCTGGATGGAACTATATTCTCTGGGGTGTAATGCATGGTGTGTTGTATTGTGTGACGCGATGGATACAGGTAAATCGCAGGAAAAAAGAATGCATTGCAAAAGAAAATGAAGGTACCGAGAAAAGAAAGGGTATACTTGAAAAATCGGTTTCTATCGTATTGCATACCATCAAAGTGTTTGCAACATTTCTCTATGTAAACATAGCATGGGTATTTTTTAGAAGCACTTCCATTGAGCAGGCACTGACATTATTTAAAAGGATGTTTACTGGTGGGATAGCTCTTCCGGCTGATGCTATTTATGATGCTTTTAATCTGGACGAATTTTGGTATGTGATGAAGGTATTGCATCTGACAGATTTTAGTTTCAGCAATTATATTCTGATGGTAATGTTTACGGTTGTAATCCTTTTGGTGACATTCTTTGGAAAAAATGCACACGAACTGGCAGCAAAGTGGAAACTGTCTGTTTTCAGTGCAGTTGTTCTTGCAGTTGTATTTATTTGGTGTGTTGTATCACTTTCCGGCGTAAGCACATTTTTATATTTTAATTTCTAGTAAATTTTAAATAGGAACCTTGCATGGTCTAAGCAGACGATTTGCCACGCATTTGGAGTCTGCGTGACCATGCAAGGGACTAATAGAGAGACGAGGACTAAGCATGAGTAAATGTAAAAAATGGCTTCTCGCATTTGGGTTAGTGATTTTGTTAGGGCTAACTGGAGTGGCGGCACTGACCATTTATGTAGATCCTTTTTTTCAATATCATAAGCCACTGTCCTGGTTCCCGTATTTAGTGGATCACCAGGTGAATATGAATCCGGGTTTGGCGAAAAATATGGATTATGACAGTATTTTGCTGGGCTCTTCCATGACGGTAAACTTTAACACCGATTGGTTTAAAGAGGAAATGGGACTGACCACACAGAAACTTAGTTATAACGGTGCCTATCCCAAAGATCAGTCAACAATCATGGAGATTGTTTTTGATCATAAAGGGGATCAGGTAACAGATGTTTTTCTTGGAATTGATGAACTAAATTATTCTGGAGATATCAATCAGACAAAATTTCCTCCGCCAGAATATCTGTATGACCAGAACTATTTGAATGATGTGCAGTATATTTGGAATAAGGACGTTCTTTTAAACTATATTTTGCGGCCTATGGTGGATACAAAGGATAAATCTGACTGGAACATGATTTATGAGATGTGGTGGCAGGATGAGCATTACCAAAAGGCTCTTGTACTAATGTTTTATGAACCAGCAGAAGAGTCAGATGTTTATGTGGAACCGGACGCTTATATTGAAGGGATTGAAGCGAATTTAGATATTAATATTATTCCTTATATTGAAGAACATTCTGAGACGACATTTCACATTTTTTATCCGCCATACAGTATTCTGTACTGGTATGATGTTACAAGACGTCAGGAATTGGATGCGGTTATTGAAAAATACCGGTATATGACAACGCGGCTTTTGGAATATGAAAATGTAGAAGTTTACTTCTTCCAAAATCAGGAGGAAATTATTTGTAATTTAGATAATTATGCAGATTATACCCACTATCATGGCAGGGTTTGCAATTATATGGTAAAATGTTTTGCAGATGGACAGCGGCGTGTGACCATGGATACGCTGGAGGAAGAATTGTCTGTTTTGCGTGATTTGACAGAGAATTATGACTATGAAGCTATTTGGGATGATTGGTATAATTAAAGAAGTTTAAGAAAGGTATGGTATTTTCGTGATAGGACAAATCTTGACCTTGATACTGGTATTGGGAATTATTCCCTTATGCGTAGGCATGATACCGGTAAACTTAATCGAAAGAAGGCATCGAAGCTTAGGGGTAACCTATATTGCCGGTTTTTTATCTACACTGGCATTATTTCAGATTATAGCAGTGCCGGTAGTAATCATAGATGGAAGAGGATTTCCTTTGATTGTATCTCTGTTTTCTATATTGACTATCTTGTTGGGGATGATTGGTGTATACATGACCTGGCGGACGAGCAGGAAAGAGGCTTTTGCAGATGAAGGCGAAATGTTATCTTTTCTTCGTGTGATTAAAAAAGAAGATGGTGAGATACCAGTTAAAAAGGTACGTAATAAAGAAACCAGAGAGGAAGGAATTCTGTGGTTGTTTGTACTGGTTTTAGTTGGATTTCAGATGTTTATGGCATTTGTCACGACTTCTTTTGACGGAGATGATGCTTATTATGTTGTGCAGTCTGTATTAACAGATGAGACCAATACATTGTACCGTATTCTTCCTTATACAGGCTTGTCCACCTCTATGGATTTACGACATTCATTGGCTGTATTTCCGATATGGATTGCGTATATTGCCCGGATGAGTGGTGTGCATGCAACAATTGTTGCCCATACGATTTTACCGTTTGTATTGATTCCGGTTACTTACTGGATTTATTTAGAAATTGGGAAAAAATTATTAAAAAGAGATAAGCATAAATTACCTGTTTTTATGATTTTCATTTG
The DNA here is from genome assembly GCA_964531805.1 of uncultured Lachnospiraceae bacterium. GTDB lineage: Bacteria > Bacillota > Clostridia > Lachnospirales > Lachnospiraceae > RGIG8767. Next base: position 1,283 of record CAZHGE010000133.1, on the reverse strand, counting down.
TTTTATGCAGATATTTGGAAATGTATCTATCTATACAAATGCGACATTTTTCCTAACTAGAACATGGCAGGGAAAATCACTTTTAGCAAATGTGATTCTGCCAGCAATTGTCTGGTTGGTGCTTTGGATTTTCGACAGTGAAAATTATGAGAAGGAATACCGTATTGGATTGTGGGTGTTGTTGATCCTGACAAATTTTGTGGCGGCTATGTCCAGTACGGCAAGTGTTTTTTTGGCGGCAATGTTGATTGGGGTTATCGGACTGGTTATGGGGATTCGTGAAAAAAATATTCAGATTCCGCTGCGTTTAATGATTAGTTGCGTTCCGCTTGTGATTTATGGAGCAATTTACCTGCTTTTGTAAAAGAGTGATTTGAATTTGTTGTCGTTATAGGAGATTACGATGCAGACAATAATGAGTATTTTCAAAGATTTCGGAGGCACAGGATTTTATTCGATACTTTTTGTGCTTTCATTAATATATTTGGCATTTTCGGAAGAGGATAAAAGGGTAAAAACACTATTTGTTTATATACCAGCTGTAATGTTTATTCTATTTTTCCTCCCACCGTTTTATATGCTTTATAATCGGTTGGATGAAGGCACATACTATCGCATACTATGGTTGATGCCGATGACTGTAGTGATTGCATACGCCGGATGTAAAGCAATCGGGCGTCATATTAAAATGGGTGTAGCCGTTGGATGTATTGTATTGATTATAAGTGGAAGTTGTGTATATGCGAGTCAGCATATGACACCAGCTGAGAATATGTATCATCTGCCGCAGGAAACGATTGAACTCTGTGATATGATTAAACCAGCAGAGGGAGAAGAACGTGTTTGGGCATTGTTTCCGGCTGAACAGGTTCATTTTGTCAGACAGTATACCACAACCATCCAAATGCCGTTTGGACGTGAAGAATTAGTGGCAGCATGGGATTTTCCACATCATCCACTCTATACTCTGTTACAACAGGAAGTGATTCCGGTGGATGAATTATCAGAATTATCCATAGAAAATTATTGTAACTATATAATCCTTTTAAAAACCATGAAAGTGGACGGGGATTTAGAGGAATATGGTATTGAACTGATTGGTGAAACAAAGAATTATTATGTGTACCGTAATACACCGGTTGCATTTTGGTAAAATGTACAATAAAGGCAGTCACACTGATTTTTGTGTGACTGCCTTTATTGTATCAGCATAAAAATAAACCACCTGCTATGCAGGTGTGTCCACGGACAGCTTTAGCTTCAAGCAAAAAAAGAATGTGGTA
>CAZHGE010000132.1:0-4728 GCA_964531805.1 uncultured Lachnospiraceae bacterium | reverse complement strand
GTATATGATGTAGGTGCAGAAGGTGTTATACACCCCTCGCATATAGCAAATAATAAGGGGCATTTGGTATCAAATCTGAATATATATGTAGACCGTGAAAACGGTACATTCGACTGGATGAGCAGTAATAATATTGCTATCGGCTACAACACATTTTCCAATGCCGGAGCCGTTGCGGTACATTTTGAGTACCCAATCACTCTGTCATTCTATCGTGGTGGAAAGATGGAAGATAAACCTGATGAACCCGAATGTGATGCAGAAGAACCTGAAAATCCCGACTTGCCGATAGAAAACTCTACAAGCTGTGATTCGTCAATCCGTTGGACTGAAACGGATTCTCACACAATTAAAAAGCCTTGCAGTCGGCATGGCTATCATACCTACACTTGTAATCACAGTTTTATTTACGAAACGGTTATGACAACAACGCATAATGTCTTACCGAAAACATTAAAAAGCGGATATGGATTCTCTGTTGATGTTTCTGCATCAATCTCAACCACCCTTGTATCAAATACAGGCGGTTGCAGTAATTGGGGCTTTGGCAGAACACCCGACAAAACACCGCAGGCCCCTACAAAAGCAGAGGTCAGAACCGGCTATACCGTTACAAATGTATTGGGGACTCAAGGTAATGTTGTGGCTTTAGAAAAGGTATCATCTAATGCAACAAATTCAGCATTTGTTACGGCAGCTAACCCCATTTCGGTAAATGGTTCAAAAACCATTTTTACAGATGTGGCTTTGCCCGGAACGGCTGAAAGCCCGGCTTTACATAGCTTTGAAATATATGTATATGGCGGTGGCGTCAATGGTATAGAGTTTTGCAAGTCTATTCCCGAAACCATAACCATAAACGGCTCAATGTATGATGATGACGGGACTACCTCATGAAGAAAGGACTGTAATTATGGATTATAAGAAAACGATTGACTGCGGCATATGGAGTGAACCTGACGAAAAAGGCAGAATACGCAAATTGGATATGCGCACTTGTCAAGATGTGTTTGATGAGCTAAAAGACAAGCTTGAAAGCACAGGTCTTTTGCCTGACGAGTATTTTATTATGGATTATTCCATTGAAGATGATAAAATGCCCGATTTTTCAGAGGCAATCTGCTCTGTAGATTTCGGAAACAGCGAAGGAATTTATCTTGATATAAGGCTGCACTATTATGATGAGAGCAAAAACCCTGTAAGTAAATGCTTTGCAACCGGCAAAACTCTTGGTGAAACAACAGCAGATTTTTATAAAATGTCTCTTGCAGCCGGAGAGTGTTCTATGCTCTTAAATGGATTTGGAAGCAAGATTGAAAATAATGTCAAAACGATTTTAATTGCAGATGAGGTTGAAAGTGCGGAAATTGCAAATGCTCTTGTTTTGCAAAAGCAGTTTAATGAAGCTATCGGCAGAAGCAATGAAACGGTCTATAGTCTTATTGATTCCGTGAAAGACAATATCCCCGTTCTCAATAACGAGGACGAAGAAGATTTAGAAATATGACCTTGTTCCAAATCGGAACAAGGTTCTGAAAGGAGCATTTATATATGATTATTGAACTTGGAAAACTGTTAAACGAGGTAAAAACACATACTGTAACAACAGAAAAAGGCGATAAACTTGTTCTTAACAACCGTATTATGATATATCAGGGCAAAGACCGTACTACCTTTGTTGATATTACGGCTTGGAACGGTGTAGCAGAATTTATTGCAAGACACTTCAAGCAGAATGATGAAATCTTTATCGAAGGTGAGCTTAAAAACAAGGAAATTACGGTTGATAATAAGACTTTTCAAGGCTTTTATATCCTTGTTGACAATGCAAGGATTGTCTTTGGTAAAACCCCAAACGAATTGGCACAGGAGGCAGAATAATGACACCTAATGCAAATATTGATATATTCCGAAAGCATTATGAGGATATGATAGATTGTAAGAACGCCATCAACACTAACGCAGAAACCCTTAACAGCAACGAGGAAAATGCTATTGAGGCTCTTATCCCTATTATAAACGAATATGGACGAGAAATGGTTAAAAAGCTTGTGGTAAATGCGGTGCTTCAGAATAGACAGAACTACAATGAACATATCCGTAAATGGGCTGATAATGCCATAATCGCACAATTTATATTTGAGACGGATAATGTGTTGTCCGACTATATTCCTGACCACCTATCGGAAGCAGCGATTGAACGAATTGCAGAAGATATAATGGATAAAGAAAAGAATAAGCAAACCATAAAATCTGTTCAAGGTACGGAATATGAGGTGCTGATGTGCAGTCAGTATAGGAGTTTACTGTCAATTACCAATCCTGATAATATGACTGCGTATTGCACGGCAATCATAACACCAAGACATATTGAGGAATATAACATGGATTTTGATGATTCCAAAGTACACAATCTTTCCTTGTTATATACAGATGCCCTAAATAACTTCAAAATAGGTGTTGCAAAGGATGAAAAAGCCGATAAAGTTGGAACTGTATTAGATGAACAGTATAAGGATTTTAAGGAAGAAATGCTTGGTCTTAGCCGGGAGGAAATATATGATTCGTGCTATAAAATAGCGGCTGTCGAAGATGTATATTTTCACCTTTCGGAAAATGTAACATTAACCGAAGCCCAGCAAGACCATATATTAGCAAGTGAAGATAATTTTTTAAAAAACCTTGCTATGGATTGGTATGAATACGGTGATACATCACAAGAATTGTCAGACCATATAAGCAAATATTGGGAAGATTGCGAATTAGAGGACGAAGGCGAGGAAATGGAGTGACACTATGAGAACTCTTGTAGTAAATCTATTTGCAGGCCCAAGTGCAGGTAAAACTACCTGCGCTTGGGAAATTGCGTATGAATTAAAAAAGCGAGACATTGTAACGGAGTATGTTTCCGAATATGCAAAGGAGCTTGTTTGGGACGAAAACTATGAAGCTTTGGCAAATCAGGAGGCTATCTTTGAGGAACAGGCTCACAGGATAAATCGGCTGATTGGCAAGGTTGATGTTATTGTTACTGATTCTCCCGTATTGTTCAGCGAAATATACGGTCAAAATAATAGTGACGAGTTCAAAGCGCGTATCTGGAACGAGTATAACAACCACGATAACTTCAATCTTTTTATCAATCGTGGTAAGAAATTTGAAAAAAAAGGCAGAATACATAATTTTGACGAAAGCATAGAGATAGATAATCAAATCAAGTCAATGCTTGAAGAAAATTCGGTTTATTTCGGGAACTACTATCACAAGACGGTCCCTGTTATTGTTGATAACATTATTACAACATTAAACCGTATTCAGGCACAAGAAATCGAAGATGATGAAGAAATGGAAATATAGAGGGTGGCTGCGGCTGCCCTTTTTCAAGTTAAGATATGGAGGAAAAATCGTGAATACTAATTTTTATAAAATAAACGAGGTCACACAGCACAAGTATTATCAAGTGCCAAAGGAACTATATATAAATGCAAGATATAAGACCACAACAAGCAACGATGCAAAAATGCTTTATGCACTGCTTCTTGACAGAATGGAGCTGTCAAGAGCGAATAATTGGGTGGATAGTGATGGTACTATATTCCTTATTTTTAAGCGTGAGGACTTAGCTGATATGCTCGGTATCTGCACCACTACCGTTTGGAGAGCAATCAAGCAGCTTAAAGAGGTCGGACTTATTGCAGAAAAAAGGCAGGGTTTGAATAAGCCCAATCTTATATATATTGGCAAAATTGATTATTCCGTGCCGGAACAGCCTGAAAACAGTGATGAAAACAGCGATAATTCCTCTGATTCTAAAGCTATACCTACGGACATTGAAAAATTAAATGTCAGGACTTTTAATAATTCAACATCAGGAGTTTTAAATAATAAATGTCAAGACTTTGAAAAAGTAAACACAAATAAGACTGATATAAATAACCCTAATAAAAATAATACTGATTTTAACGAAACTGAAAGTAAAAAATATAAAGCAGAACAAAAAAATAGCAATTTCGTAAACAGTAGTTAGAATATATGATGATTTTTCTTTTCTGCTTTTCTCATAAACTCAGTAAATTCAAGGAATGGTATATAATAGTTAGGGGTGATAAATTCAAAATACGGAGGTGAAATCATATTGAAGGACAATAATAAAATATCGCCTGAAACAAATGTATATGGTTATGTGCGCGTTTCGTCAACAGACCAGAATGAGGATAGGCAGATGCTTGAAATGCAACATCTAAAGGTGAAAAAACGGAATGTTTTTATGGATAAGCAGTCAGGCAAGGATTTTAACAGACCTAATTATCAACTTCTGCTTTCAAAACTCAAAAAAGGTGATTTGTTATATGTGAAATCAATAGACAGACTCGGCAGAAATTACAAAGAGATTCTTGAAGAATGGCGGCTGTTGACAAAAGAAATGGAGGTCGATGTTGTGGTTATAGATATGCCGCTTTTAGATACAAGAGTGTATAAAGATTTGATGGGAACATTTATAGCAGACCTTGTGCTTCAGGTGCTTTCCTTTGTTGCAGAAAATGAGCGAATAAACATACGCAAGCGACAGGAAGAAGGCATCAGAGCAGCAAAACTAAAAGGAGTTGAATTTGGTCGGCCAATGATTGAGGTGCCTGACAATTTCGGCAGTTTGGTTAAACAATGGGAACGAGGCCATATCAGGGCTGAAGATGTGGCAAAAGAGTGCAATATGAGTATTGCAACATT
>CAZHGE010000131.1:0-4779 GCA_964531805.1 uncultured Lachnospiraceae bacterium | reverse complement strand
ATTATCAGGAGCCTATTTTATGAAGATTTCAACCAAAGGCCGTTATTCGCTCCGCCTGATGTTAGATTTGGCACAGCATTACGAAGACGGGCCTTTATCCTTAAAAGATATTTCTGAACGTCAAAATATATCCAAAAAATATTTGGAGCAGATTGTTCCCTTACTGACAAAGGACGGACTTTTAACAGCCAACCGCGGTCATATGGGCGGCTATCGCCTTGCCAAGTCTCCAGCTGAAATCACTGTTGCAGATGTAGTCGAATGTACCGAAGGCAACCTGCAGCCGGTAAGCTGTATGACAAATGATCTGAATGAATGTCCCCAGCAGTTAGAATGTCTGACACTTCCTGTCTGGCAGGGACTTCATGGTGTAATGAAAAAATATTTACAGTCAATCTCTTTGCAGGATATACTTGATCGGAATTATAACAATACAAATTAATAACTTATAGCATTATAGTTAAAAATGCCGGCACGTTTATCGCACCGGCATTTACTTTCAAAAAGCAATATATAAAGAAAAATTATTCTATTTCAAAATGATGTGGATTATCAAATTGTCTCTGCCAATAGAAATCCATGGATTTGTTTTCCATGTCATATACAATGCTCCACTGGGTCTCCTTTGCATAGGAAACTTTCTGCATTGCATCTGCAAGCTGCTGTGTATCCATGGCCCTGCCTGCTTCTTCATTCATCGCCATTACTTTATCAAAACGGGCATGGGACTCATCATTTCCAATGCCATACTTTTCCCCCTCTGTCAGGTAATGATTGGTCACAACCGTTGTTTCTGTCACATACATCACATTATCAATATATTCCACAACCACGGACTTGCCTGTTGCGTCGGATATTGCCAAATGATGCCCTCTTCCAATATCGGAATTCATATCATACTGTTCCAGCAATGTAATGGCTTCATCCACTGTTGCCGCCTTATCCAAAAGAAGTCGAATCGAGGTTGTTGTAGTCAGATCAATCTTATCTGTCTGCTGATTGGTCTGTTCATCATCTCCAACCATAAGATCGGCAATTGCAAGACCTTTTTCATTGATACCATCAAGTGGTACATAAATTGCCGCCAGCGACATATATTGATTTGCCATTCCTTCCGGCTTCCAGTTCTCTCCAAAACCAAGGAAATCCAGCCAACAGGTAGAATAGGAAGCATAGCCGTTTTCCGGCTCTGTATAAATGACCATGGCAATTCCATTTTCGCCATCCCAGTCATAATTTCTTCCCATTATTTTACCCTTTTTTACTTTCATAATGCGGAGTTACTGATTGACAATACCTCCATTTTCTACAAATTATTTCCTCTTATATAAATGTACTGCACATGCAATAGCACCAAATAGCACACCTGCTACCGGCCATACAAGCCATGTATAACCCCAGTCATTGGTCAGGAAACTCCATAAAAGAAAAATAGCTGTTACAACACACCAGTAAATACCGGCAATCTTTTCAATCACCTTCCCATTTGCTTTCTTTTCCGGTGTGAAATCACCTGTCTGTAATAACTTACTAAAACTTTCACGGATAAGTCCACGGCTTATAAATAAATATACACCAGTAGAAACGAATACTAACAATAAAGCCATAAAACACGCAGCAACTATAACGCTTGCACCCATGTCATCCAAAATCCCTGCAACCACTAATGGAAGAAGCGCAAAAATACAAAGACCGACACCAACAGCAATTGCTTTACGATAAGTATCTTCAAAATCGTCTTTCCGTTTTTCTACAACTCCTCTTACTCCATACAATAACGAAAGTTCTTCTTTTTCTATATAATCATATTTAGAAAGTTTCATGCAATTTAAAATAAGAGGAATTACTGCTGCTATAATAATTCCGAATAAAATAATAGTACCAATACCGCCCAAAATATTTTCTGAAAATCTTTGTGGCCATGTTTCTGCTATACCACCCAATATTAGTAATGGAATCGGGGACATAATAAGTGCTGATACAGCCGTTGCAAATTTTGGTGCACATTCTTTTACCAAATCCATATATGTATTTGCTTCTTCTAATGATACAGAACGTAAAATATTATCATCTGTTTCCATTGTTTCTGAAGGAAGTTCTGCGTCAATTTCATCTTTTAATAAGTAATCGGTGCTTACACCAAATAAGGAACTCATCTTCACAATCTTTTCTAAATCTGGAATGGATATTCCTGATTCCCATTTGGAAACGGACTGTCTGGAAATTCCTAACTGGTCTGCTAAATCTTCCTGAGACCATCCACATTTTTTTCTTAAAGCCATAATTTTATCTGCTAATATCATATTTACTCCTCTCTGTTCCCCTTTTATATAAGTGAACATTCGCCTTTTCTTTTTTTTGTATTTTTTATACCTGCGCAAAGTATTTCTGAAAACCGTTTCATGTTTTCGTTGAGGCAAATATAGCACTTTTTTTGGTTGACAACTACCAAGTGCACTTGGAAATTTGTCAACTACTGGTTGTCAACTGCCGGTTACCTATGAAAAAACGGTGCTTTTGCACCGCTTTTTTCTACAATATATTCACACCATTTTCTTTTGCAATCTGATAAATCTCCTCCGGCCAAATGGAAGACTGTACTTCACCAATATGGGCACGCTGTAAAAAGAACATACAAATACGTGACTGCCCAATACCGCCGCCAATGGTATAAGGAAGATTGCATTCCAATACATCTTTCTGGAATGGAAGTGCCGCCCTGTCTTCACAACCGGCAATCTTTAACTGTCTGTCTAAGGATTCTTCATCCACACGGATACCCATGGAAGAAAGTTCTAACGCCATATCCAAAACAGGATAATACACTAAAATATCACCATTTAATTCCCAGTCATCATAGTCCGGTGCTCTGCCATCGTGACGCTCTCCTGAAGCAAGAGTTCCACCAATCTGACAAAGAAATACAGCACCTTTTTCTCTTGCAATGAGATTCTCTCTCTCCTTGGCTGTTTTATCCGGATACATATCTTCCAGTTCCTGTGTGGTGATAAATGTGATCTCATTTGGTAAAAATGGGTCCATAAAATGATATTTACCACACATATAGTATTCCGTCTGCTTAATTGCCATATAAATACGAAATACTGTTTCTTTTAAAGTTTCTAAATTACGTTCACTTTTATCAATAATACGTTCCCAGTCCCACTGATCCACATAGATGGAATGAATATTGTCCGTCTCTTCGTCACGGCGGATGGCTGTCATATCCGTATACAAACCTTCGCCTTTTTCAAAACCATATTTTTTAAGTGCAAGGCGCTTCCACTTCGCAAGAGAATGAACAATTTCTACCTCAGCATCATTCTGCTCTTTGATTCCAAAAGCAACCGGACGTTCCACGCCATTTAAATTATCATTCAAACCGGATTCCGGTTTTACAAAAAGAGGCGCTGATACTCGTGTCAGATTTAAGGCATCTGCCAAAGCTCGCTCGAAATAGTCTTTTACCTCTTTAATAGCAATTTCTGTTTCTTTAATGCTCTGTGGGCTTTTATAGCCTTCCGGGATGTAAATAGTTCCCATAAATAACTCCTCCTGTCAATACCGTAAAGTATTGTCATAAACCACTAAAACTGCAACAGGCAATTACCTGTTGCAGTTATCCTCTTTGATTCTCTATTCTATTCGTAACTGTCTGTTTTCTTTACAATTACCTTTTTATAACTCACAATTATTAACAGTTCTAGGGAATGGGATTACGTCACGAATATTACCCATACCTGTTAAATACATCACGCAGCGTTCAAAACCAAGTCCAAATCCGGCATGTCTTGCAGAACCGTATTTGCGAAGGTCAAGATAGAAGTCATAGTCCTCTTCATTTAATCCTAATTCCTTCATACGTGCAGCTAATTTTTCATAATCATCTTCACGCTGGCTTCCACCAATGATTTCACCGATTCCCGGTACTAAACAGTCCATAGCTGCAACGGTCTTACCATCTTCGTTGAGCTTCATGTAGAATGCTTTGATTTCCTTCGGATAGTCGGTAACGAATACCGGACGTTTGAACACTTCTTCTGTCAGATAACGTTCATGCTCTGTCTGAAGATCACATCCCCATGATACTTTGTATTCGAATTTGTCATTGTTCTTCTCTAAGATTTCAATGGCTTCTGTATAAGTCACATGACCGAACTCTGAGTTCATAACACCCTCTAATCTTTCGATCAGTCCCTTATCAATAAAGTTATTAAAGAATGCCATTTCTTCCGGTGCATTTTCCAGCACATAACGAATGATGTATTTAATCATGCTTTCTGCAAGCATCATATCATCCTGTAAATCTGCAAAAGCAATTTCCGGCTCGATCATCCAGAACTCTGCTGCATGACGTGTTGTATTCGAATTCTCTGCACGGAATGTTGGTCCAAATGTATAAATATTACGGAATGCCATTGCATAAGTCTCACCATTTAACTGACCACTTACTGTAAGATTAGTAGGCTTATTAAAGAAATCCTGTGAAAAATCTACTTTACCGTCTTCTGTCATAGGTACATTTGCAAGGTCCATGGTTGTTACCTGGAACATTTCGCCGGCACCTTCACAGTCACTTCCTGTAATGAGTGGTGTATGAACATATACGAAATCTCTTTCCTGGAAGAATTTATGAATTGCATATGCACATAAAGAACGAACACGGAATACTGCCTGGAATGTGTTAGTTCTTGCACGCAAATGTGTAATGGTACGCAAATATTCTAAAGTATGTCTCTTTTTCTGTAATGGATAATCCGGTGTGGATTCACCTTCGAT
>CAZHGE010000130.1:0-4897 GCA_964531805.1 uncultured Lachnospiraceae bacterium | reverse complement strand
GCTTTTACATCACGTCGGGATTCGATTACTGCCTTACAACCTCCCCAGACTCCGGCTGCGGTAAAAAACAACGCATCCATTTTAGGATAATTCTCTAATATCTGTTTGGTAATGGCATAGCTTTCAAATTCATCATCATGATTCTCTCTAATCTCCGCAATATGAATATCCGGATAATCCGCTTCCAACACTTCCTTAAATCCATGAATACGCTCACTATGACACAATACATTAGAAGAACCTGTTATAATTGCCAGTTCGGTTCTCCCCTGCATCAAAAGTCCAAAAATACCAGCCGCCACACGTCCACTTTGAAAATAATCACTTCCCACGTAAGCAATCCGCTTACTGCCTTCAATATCTGTATTAACCGTTACGACAGGAATCTGCTTGTCTACAAATTTATCAATCTTCTGCCGAATCTTTTCATCATTATATGGTGCAATCAGTAAACCATGAACACCTTCTGCCAGCATCTCATTCATTGCTTCCAGCTGATCTTCCACTTCAAACTCTACACGTCTGGTAAGAGTACTAACACCATAATCCTCTAATTCCAGTGCTTTTTCACGCACTCCATCCATAACCTCATCAAAAAAAGTATTATTTTCACTAAATAAAATCACACCGATCTTATACTTGCGCTTGCGCACAGCCAAAGCAAGCCCCGCTTTATTCGGACGATAATCCAGTGCCTTTACGATTTCCATGATCCTGGCTGCTGTCTCAGCATTCACTTCTCCCCGGTTATTCAGTACCCGGTCAACAGTTCCTCTGGAAACTCCTGCCAGATCCGCAATCTCTTTTATCGTTGCCATAGCCATCCCCACATGTCAGACTTCTTTTCATTTACCTTACATGAAATTATTTATCATGTCAATAACCGTGCACGTGCACTTTTACACAAAAATAAACTTGTATTTTTTATAAATATACCAGTTGATTTTTGCATACATTCTACTTATAATCATAGTATATCGTGCACGTGCACGTATTTTCAATTAACAGGCCGCCCAATCGTGTCGGCTTTTGGTTCATAAGGAGGTTATTTATGTACTATATTGGAGTGGATCTCGGCACTTCTGCTGTTAAATTGTTATTAATGGATGGCAGTGGTCACATCGAGAAGATTGTTTCAAAAGAATATCCTTTATACTTCCCTCAGCCAGGCTGGTCAGAGCAGAAGCCGGAAGACTGGTATGCACAGACCATGGAAGGCTTAAAGGAATTGTTAAGCGAATGTGACAAGTCACAAGTTGCCGGCATCAGTTTTGGCGGACAGATGCACGGACTGGTTATCCTTGACAAGGACGACAACGTAATCCGTCCCGCATTGTTATGGAATGATGGCCGTACATACGAAGAATGTGATTATTTAAATAATGTAATCGGTAAAGATAAGTTATCCGAATATACAGCTAATATATCATTTACCGGCTTTACCGCGCCTAAGATCTTGTGGATTAAAAATAAAGAGCCGGAAAACTTTGCAAAGATTGAAAAAATCATGCTTCCAAAAGATTACATTGCATATAAATTATCGGGTGTACACTGCACAGACGTATCCGATGCTTCCGGAATGTTAACCTTTGATGTTAAGAACCGCTGCTGGTCTAAAGAAATGATGGATATCTGTGGTATCAAAGAAAGTCATTTGGCTAAGATTTACGAGTCCTATGAAGCAGTAGGTACTGTTTTACCTTCTATTGCAGAAGAACTCGGTATCCCTGCTACATGTAAAGTAGTTGCCGGTGCTGGTGATAATGCCGCTGCTGCTGTTGGAACAGGAACAGTTGGTGATGGTATGTGTAATATTTCCCTTGGAACCAGCGGAACCATTTTTATCTCTTCCGACAAATTCGGTGTGGATGAAAATAATGCGCTTCACTCATTTGCACACGCTGACGGCCACTACCATTTAATGGGTTGTATGTTGAGTGCAGCATCCTGCAACAAATGGTGGATGGATGAAATCATTGGCACTAAAGATTATGCTTCTGAACAAAAAGCAATTGAAAAATTAGGTGAGAACCACGTTTACTTCCTTCCATATTTAATGGGCGAACGTTCTCCTCACAACAATCCAAACGCAAGAGGTACCTTCATCGGTATGACCATGGATACTTCCCGTGCAGATATGACACAGGCAGTTTTAGAAGGCGTTGCCTTTGCACTTCGTGATTCCTTCGAGGTTGCCAAATCCCTTGGTATCAAGATTGAACGTACCAAGATCTGTGGCGGCGGTGCCAAGAGTCCACTTTGGAAAAAAATTATTGCCAATGTACTCAATGTAAAAGTTGACGTTATCGAAAGCGAAGAAGGTCCTGGATACGGCGGAGCAATGCTTGCAGCTGTTGCATGTGGTGAATACGCTTCCGTAGAAGAAGCTGCAGACAAACTCGTCAAAGTAATCGACACCGTAGAACCTGATGCAGACCTCGTAGCGAAATACGAAAACCGCTACCAGCAGTTCAAAGAAATCTACCCAGCCTGCAAACCACTTTACGATATTATTACGAAATAATGCTATTTCACTAGAAAAAAATAAGTGGATTGGAAATGTGTTTTTTGCGCTGACAACTAGCGTAGCGTAAGGTTGCAAGCAAAAAACATATTAACAAGCCACGTAGTATTAAACTATGAAAGGACATAATAATATGGAAATCAAAAAAGTTACTGATGCGGCCTTCCGCAAATATGGCAAAGTAGTACAGGGCATCGACTTTGGTCCACTTGTAGATGCTCTTGTAAAAACACCTCTTGGTGATAATGTAGAATACAGACCTTCCGTAGCAGAATTAGAAGCCACTCCTGTATTTGAAGCATTGCAAACCAAAACATATGGTGAACTTCCAATTCAGATTGGATTCTGTAATGGTAAGAACTACAAGTTAAATGCTTTAGAATACCACCGTTCTTCCGAGATCAATGTTGGTGGCACAGATGCTATTTTATTAGTAGGTCTTCAGAGTGATATTACAGAAGATTTTACATACGATACTTCTTTAGTAGAAGCATTCTTGCTTCCAAAAGGATGCGCTGTCGAACTTTATGCCACCACTCTTCACTATGCACCATGCAGTGCAAATGAAGATGGTTTCCAGGTAGGTATTGTTCTTCCAAAAGATACTAACCTTCCTTTGGATAAAGATCACGCCACATGGGAAGACAAACTCATCACTGCCAAAAACAAATGGCTGATTGGCCACCCGGAAGGCGGTTTAGATGAAGGCGCCCACCTTGGACTTATTGGAGAAAATATCTCCCTTAAATAATTTATAAATAAAACTCACAAAACAACTATTTAGGAGGACAAAAACTATGAACAACATCCCAAAAGTAAAACTTGGTATCGTGGCTGTAAGCCGTGACTGTTTCCCTGAAGAATTATCAGTAAACAGAAGAAAAGCCCTGGTAGAAGCATATCAGGCAAAATATGATGCAGCAGACATCTATGAATGTCCTGTATGTATCGTTGAAAGCGAAATCCATATGGTTCAGGCTCTTGAAGACATCAAGGCAGCTGGATGTAATGCTCTTTGCGTATATCTTGGTAACTTTGGACCTGAAATTTCTGAAACATTACTTGCAAAGCACTTTGATGGACCTTCTATGTTCATCGCTGCAGCAGAAGAAAGCCAGAATGACTTAGTTGGCGGACGTGGTGATGCTTACTGTGGTATGTTAAATGCAAGTTATAACTTAAAACTTCGTAATGTAAAAGCATATATCCCTGAATATCCGGTTGGAACAGCTGCAGAATGTGCTGATATGATCAAAGAGTTCTTACCTATCGCAAGAGCTATTATCGCTCTTAACGACTTAAAGATTATCAGTTTCGGTCCTAGACCACTTAACTTCCTTGCTTGTAACGCTCCTATCAAACAGCTTTACAACTTGGGTGTTGAAATCGAAGAAAACTCTGAACTTGACTTATTCGAAGCATTTAAGAAACATGAAGGTGACCCAAGAATTCCTGCTAAGATTAAAGAAATGGAAGAAGAACTTGGTGCCGGCAACTTAAAACCAGAAGTATTGCCTAGACTTGCTCAGTACGAATTAACTCTTCTTGACTGGGTGGAAGAACACAGAGGATATCGCAAATATGTTGCTATCGCTGGAAAATGCTGGCCTGCATTCCAGACACAGTTCGGATTCGTTCCTTGCTATGTTAACAGCCGTTTAACAGGTATGGGTATCCCAGTATCCTGTGAAGTAGATATCTATGGTGCTCTCAGCGAGTTCATCGGTACAGTAGTAAGTGAAGATATCGTAACATTACTTGATATCAACAACTCTGTTCCTGCTGATATGTATGAAGAATCCATCAAAGGTAAATTTGATTATACACACAAAGATACATTCATGGGCTTCCATTGCGGAAATACAAACTCCAAGAAGCTTAGCTTCTGTAACATGAAATATCAGATGATTATGGCTAGAAACCTTCCTGAAGAAGTTACACAGGGAACACTCGAAGGTGACATCGTTCCTGGTGACATCACATTCTTCCGTCTTCAGTCTACAGCTGATTGCAAGTTACGTGCTTACATTGCACACGGTGAAGTTCTTCCTGTAGCAACTAAATCATTCGGTGCTATTGGTGTATTCGCTATTCCTGAAATGGGAAGATTCTACCGCCACGTATTAATCGAAGGTAACTATCCTCATCACGGAGCTGTTGCATTTGGTCACTACGGAAAAGCACTTTATGAAGTATTCAAATACATCGGTGTTGATGTAGAAGAAATCGGATACAACCAGCCAGCAGGCGTTCGTTATCCTACAGAAAATCCATTTGCATAATATAAGCATAAAAAGGGGAGGTCCGTTAGGCCCTCCCCTTTCAGACTGTAGACAAAGTTGGTGCTGAATTCAATAATTCAGCACCACTTTT
>CAZHGE010000129.1:0-4900 GCA_964531805.1 uncultured Lachnospiraceae bacterium | reverse complement strand
AAATAGCGATCAACTCCCCAAGTACAAAAATATGGCATTTTTCTTTTCCAACATAAATTTGAAAGCTAATATGAAATAAAAGAAAAACTGACATTCACCATGCTAAAATACAGTGTCTACAAATGTACGATCCGGTGTGAAGGATTCCTCGACACCATAAATTTATCATCACGTGTGACGAATTCGTAAAACTGATCTAGCATATTTCAAAAACCGTCCAGAATGCCCATCCAACGACATCGAGACCATTCTACGTCTGTTTCTTCTAACAAGCTAGTTCACCCCTCTCTGACAAAGTGAAGAAGATACTATTTATGCCAGCTATGACATACCGAAATTCCTGGGTGTGGCTTTCGCTGAACACAAGATTCCTGCAGCCACGACTCTGTATAAGTTCTTCATTATTACTGCACCTAACACCCCTAAACAAGCTGTTTACCAACATCTACGACATTTTTTAGAGAAGCACGGCGTAGATAACTTAGTAGTAGAAAGTAGGTGTCCCTACTCTCTACTACATATGGATTTATCATATTAATAATAACACGTGTTGTATGTTTCACCCGTACCAGTGTGATGGCAAGTTTCTATGTGAGTACCGCAATTAACAGTAGTAGAAGCGCCATATGTACATGAGCTACATGTTCCATATGTCTTGTATGCCATTCTATTCGTTATCACACATGTTCCGTGAGACGAAATAGAACAATCTACATCATCTTCATACCCAACCGGGAAATTACTACATCTAAGTACAAAAGTTGATCTTCCACAACCAGGACATTGTGTTGTTACACTAGTTGTATAGACTGGCTCCGGCTCACCTGCAAGTGCTCTTTTGTTGTGAATCGCTCCAACGGAAAACGAAGGATTCAAATCAAGCGCATACACCGGAAAAAGCGTAAGTGTGAATGTGAGTACTACAGAAAGCAGTACCGCAATCCATGATTTTTCATCATTAGATTCCTCCTGTTATCATATCTGATATCAAATGTCGGTTCGTAAACAGTGATATCCTCTGTTTATTCTTTCGAAATGATTTCTATAATACTTACCGGAGAATATCATAAAAATCATCAAACCTAATTATATGCAATCGAGTGTTGCGCATACACTCGAATACATCAAAACTTACGGACAAGTTTTCGTCTTAGAAGCAGAATCAGATTCGCTTCCGCTTGAACCATATGCAGTGATATCTGCAACTGCTTTATACGTTGCCCCACTAACACCATCAAACTCCACTTCAACGAAAAGAGCTCTTGTAGAAGAACCAGTATTGCTAGCAACGTACACCCACCGATCTCCAACTTGCTTGTAAACAGTAACCGTTCCTTCAAGTTTCGTTGTAACTTGATAAATTCTTGTCACTTCAACACTTGCAGTACCGGTCGTTCCACTGAACGTTATATCAACGCTCACACTGTTCATATAGTCCCACAGTGGTGTGACTATATCACTATCGGGCTGTTTTGCGCATACTCCAACCGGCATTGTAAATACCATAATTCCTGCCATAAGAGCTGTTAAGATTTTTTCTTTTGTCATTTGAATCAACCTCCTATTTTCTTTTTTTGCCCTTTTACTTACATTAACGATGAAATTCGGAAAATCTCACGCAAAAATCAGAAAAAAATTACCAAAAATTCAACTTTCGTCATAATGCACATATGTATAACGTCAAATATATGCAAAACGTCCATACACAATAGCTTATGCTATAGGTATGAGCGTTTTTGGAAATAGTATAGAAGTGTTACTGAACACTTTCTGCAATCACAAGAAGTTCCGCATAGGTCAGATTACCGGATATACTATATGCATACTTTTCATCTTTCCATATTATGTTTGTCATTGTCGTTTCTTCTATCGTATAGGTCACTTTGATCCCGGACAGATCCTGTACTTTGATATCCTCCACCTGTGTATCCCTATTCGACAGCTGAGAGGCATAGTCCGCAAGCGGCTTTTGTGTATACGTAATGAGAGAATCGGCACTTTCGTATTCTACCAGAAAACCGGTACCATCTTTGCGAATCACATTTTGTGTATATGTCGTGTCCATCACAGGTTCCTTGTAGTCCAATATCTGTGTCTGCACATCCTCTGCCACACTTGCAAATTGTATACCCAACTTCTCATCAAACCATTCGACTACAGCATGGTAGATTTCTTGCCGGACAGCTTCCACTTGCAGTGCCCCCAAAAAGCTGACAGAAAGGATCAGTAGCACGATCACAGAGACTCGTTTTGCCATCTCCCATACAGGATGATAGTGTGCATGGTTTTCAGCATATCGTATGCTTCTCTGGATTTTACGGAAAATTCTTTTTTCTCGTTGTTTCAAAACGGTGGATCGTTCAGATATGACAGAATGTCGTGCTTCTTCAAATTCTTCCATCTCATGAGAACCCGCATAGGGTGCCGCCACATACAGACAAAGATCCAGGTCATCCGGCATACAGCATTTGCGCATCACAATTTCCCTCCCATCTCTTTACGAAGTGTTTTCTTAGCTCGCAGCAAACAAGAACTCACGGCGGTTTCGCTCATCGACATAGCATCTGCGGTTTCCTTTTCGGACAGTCCATACCGATATCGCAACAGAATCACGTGTCGCTGTTTTTCCGGCAATGCATCGATATACTGTGCCAATGTATTTGTGCGTTCCCTTTCTATCAAAAGTTTTTCCGGTTCTGCATCCGGAGCCACAAAATCATGCTCCAGTGACGCATCTTCCCCATCATATTGCATATCCACGGTTTCGACCTGCCGCTGTTTTTTTCGCATAAAATCATATGCTGTATTTCTGCTATATACAACGATCAGGGGAGCAATTTCCATTGGCGGCAGATCCCGAAACTTTTCGATGGATTTATAGATTTTCAAAAAAGTAGTCTGTGTTACATCTTCTGCATCCAGCGAATTTTTGACGGTCTTCATAGAGATCCTGTATACTTCTCGATGATATTCATGATACAAAAAGCCGAAATAATCACCATCCTTATCATCATTCTCCACAATCATAGCAATTGCCAATGGCAAC
This sequence comes from uncultured Lachnospiraceae bacterium, assembly GCA_964531805.1. GTDB lineage: Bacteria > Bacillota > Clostridia > Lachnospirales > Lachnospiraceae > RGIG8767. The sequence goes on along the minus strand of CAZHGE010000129.1, from coordinate 1,854 downwards.
ACATGAATCCTCTCCTTCGCCACTATCTTTGATTATTTTGTTATTATATCACATATCCGATTTTTTCGCAAGCACATTTTTGCCTAAAGGTATACGTTTTGACGAACCTGTTTTTATGTATTTAACACATTCTTATTTGACAGAAAACGGGTATTATGCTATAATAAATTCGTGTATACGAGTGAAAATCATACGTTTTTCGTCACTGTCAAAACGTATACCTTATGACAGTCACAGTTTTTTTCTACCTTTTGAAACCTGTACTTCACGCAACCTACGATAAAAAGTAGACTCACTCATATCGTATCGTTTCAGAATCTCGTCAAGTGGTATTTCTTTTTTCTGCCAGCTTTTCACAATTTCTTCAAAATCGGATGGTGCATCTTTCGTAGGTCTGCCGAATTTAACACCGCGTTTTTTCGCCGCTGCAATACCTTCGGCTTGCCTTTGCCGGATAGTCGCTCGCTCGTTTTCAGAGATAAACGACAGTAATTGCAATACCAGGTCACTGATAAATGTGCCAAGTAAATTCTTGTCTCTGCGTGTGTCCAAAAGTGGCATATCCATAACAACCATACGATAGCTTCATAATCAACAGAAACTGCATTGCTAAAGGTGTTGCCGATACCACTCATGTAGCAGCCTGCGATGGGTGCGGAGATGAGCATTTGAGAAAATTCATCGGAACTGTCGGTCACTGCCCATTCACCGTCACCAATGCAAATTGCAAAGCCAAGTTTATTAGAATCGACCTTTTCAGAAGCAAGAGTAGATTTGTCACCGAACGCAGTCAACTTCCAACCGTTCACGGTAGAGATAGCGAGGGACTTCACACGAACGGCCCCGTAGGAATTGTTGATTATCTGACAATTAAATGATATACTCCGTATCAACGATCTGCCCTCTTTCATTACGATGTTGTCTACGGACAAGATAACCATACTGCTCCAATTCTTTCATCGCACTGCTGACAGCTGCTTTCCCATCCTTGCACAGTGCTGCCATTCCGGTAATGGAGTAATCCCATGTATCCGTATTACACAGTGCACACGCTTTCAGTGACAATCTGGTGTCACGAAGCGGATAGTTAGAGATTACTGTATAGTTGCTTTTTTTAGTTAAGCGAATTACTGGCATTGTTTTTCCTCCGTCCCGGTACTTTTTTTGTTTTTTCAATAAAAAAGGGACAAGTCAATAATCAAACTTGTCCCTAATTCGTTTGTTTTATCGCAGAAGTTTCTGCTGACGTTTCCTTTGCCGGCTTTCCAGCAGCTTAATGATGGTTTCCTGCATCCTCTGTGGCGTATAGGATTGCGGGAAGTATTTCTGCAACACTTCACCTGGAATGGTGATATCCATTTTCTCCTGTTTTTTCTGTTCCATCATGATGCCGAGCATAGTGTCATCGTTTAGTTCACCTGACTGTGAGAGTTTTTTCATCCGCTGAGCCTGTGAGAGTGACGGGGTAGCCTGTTCGGAGCCGATAGTATCGAGAAGCATCCGCTGTTCTTTCGGTTTGAGGTAGGATATTTCTACGGCGGGGGTGATGCCGATTCTCTTTTCATCAACCATCTGTTGGAGTTCCGGTTCCAGCTCTGTCAACCGGATATACCGCGAGACCTCCATTAAGTATTGCAATAAGCAAGTGAATTTATAGCCTCTTTCTGAAAACGCAAAAAAGCCACAGTCGAAACTGTAGCTTCTATGGCTCCCCTGACCCATACCTGGGTGACCCATACTTGGGTCGCTGGTCTCGAACCAGTGACACCCTGTAACAAACAAAAAAGCCACAGCATAAGCTGTAGCTTTCGTGGCTCCCCCAACTGGACTCGAACCAGTGACACCCTGATTAAC
>CAZHGE010000128.1:0-5008 GCA_964531805.1 uncultured Lachnospiraceae bacterium | reverse complement strand
ACCTGCGACCTCTGCGTCCCGAACGCAGCGCTCTACCAAACTGAGCCACGCGCCGATTTTTCAAAGACAAGGTTGATAATACTATATTTCAGTGGAAATTTCAAGTGGAGTATGAAAAAAGATAGACAGAAAAACATTTACCGAATAAAATAAAATTAATGTATTTTTGGAATGTTTTTGATGGAGGAAGCAATGGAAACGGAAAATAGAAGACAACAAATCTTAAATTTATTAGAGAATCAGCATAAACCGGTTTCCGGAACTGTTTTATCCAGATTATTTGGAGTAAGCCGCCAGGTTATTGTGCAGGATATTGCACTTCTTAGGGCAGAAAACAAGAATATTCTTTCTACCAATAAGGGATATGTGTTGTTCAAACAACCGGATTCCAATGAAAGTATGAGAAGGGTTGTGTGCGTAAAACATAATCTGGCACAAATGGAAGAGGAGTTAAATTGTATTGTAGATAATGGCGGACATGTAATAGATGTATCGGTGGAGCATGACTTGTATGGACAGATATCTGCGGATTTAATCATACATAACCGCGCGGATGTGGAAGAGTTTGTAGAGAAGATGAAGGAAAGCAATAGCAAGCCTCTGAATGTTTTGACGGATGAACTTCATTATCATACGATTGGGGCTGCTTCGGTGGAGATTTTAGATCGGATTGAAAAGAAGCTGGATGAAAAAGGATTTGTGGTAAAAAAATAAAAATAGCAGATAGTAAATTAGTAGTATGAAGGCAGATGGAGATTTTCCACTGCCTTTTTTGATTGAATTTAGAAAAATTAGTTGTCAAGAAGATACTAAAATTACAAAAATCATTTGAAAATAAGCAAATTTTGTTAAATTTCATTTAGAAAACCTTTTTTTCAATATAATATTATGAAAATTTTTGTCGTTTGTGTAATTAAATTGTCAGTTATGTTTTTGCTATTGACAGAATTTAAATAAGTGATAAAAAAGAAAAAATACGTGTAATGATAGGAGGAATTAAGAGTGTGTGATGTAATGAAGAGTAATAGTGAAGAAGCAGAAAGAGAAAGTAATTCTATTATACTAAAAGAAGGGGCAATAAAAGGAATTACAAATATATTAATTAATATGACAAATTTGCCGGTAGTTAATAATTTACAGAGTATACATAGTAGAATTAATTCATGTAATGAGAGTTATAAAAGTCTATTAAAGAATAATGCGGATAGTATTAAGCAGTTGGGACAGGAATTTAATGATTTTGATAAAGCAATAGCTGATAAAATGAAAATTTTACAATAGGGGGAAATTATGGGATTAATATTAAAGCCGTCTGAATTAATAAGTTCTGTAAGTCAGATGAGAACAGGGATGCAAAGTATACTGGAAAATTATAATGGTGCCTTAGATGTAATACAGGAATTTTCACAGAATATGGAATTAAAATCAAAGTCATGGGATACGGTAAAGAGTAATATTTTTGAAGCACATCAGGCCATTGTAAAAGGAACGATTTCCCTTCATAATATTGTAGAAGAAGATTTAAACCAGTTAGAAAACAGTATTGGAAATGAAGATTTGGATGAAGATGAACTGTTGCTTGAGATAGAAAGGTTAGAAGAAGAATGTTCCTATTATGAAGAAATGATAAATAAGCTTATTTGTATGCAAAATAACATTGTTTTTGGTGGTGCTACTATGCCGGATATTAGTACGATGATTTCCTATTATGGTTTTTTGTTAATGAAAGCAAAGATTACATTAGAAATTATGAAAGGTAAGTTACAATCTCTTCGGGAGAAAGCTGTAGCTACCGCATCTCTTTTTATTGCTACTGAAGCATTGGTGCAAGCAATTGAAAATGCAATTAATGATGCAGAAGTACTTATTACCGGAGAGGGGGAGCCCTCAGATGGAACATGGAAGGAGACTATTGAAAGTTATACTAAGGAAGATGTATATGTTAAATTGGTAAATGAAGATACATTTGAAGCAATGGGAATTGATATGGAAAAAATGAAGGAGGCGTATGGAGAAGATGTTATTATTGAAATCAGACAGTCTTTAAAAGAATTTGGGATAGAGGATGAAACCAGTATTGCCATGTTTTTGGCTACTATGGCAATTGAAAGCCAATATGGACAAAAACGATTAGAAGTTCAGAACGGAGGACCAACTTATACAGCAGCGGTGAAAGGGGCTGGACTTTTGCAGATTACTGGTAATACACAAAAAGAATTTTTAGAATATATGATGGAAAAAGAAGAGGACCCTATATTAAAAGAAAAAATTGAAAAATATTATGAAGGTTTTTGTATATATAAAAAAACAGATAATGGGGATAACAAGGTAGTAATTGAGGGGAAGACTTGTGCAGAATTTATTGCAGAAGAGTATCCAATATATTCATCAACATGGTTTTGGAAAGAATGTCCTAAATTTTTTTATCAATCTGGAAAAAAAATAAGTATCAATTCTTTTATAGAAAAGATGACAGATACAGCTAGAAATAAAGATAATCTATTTTTATATGTGCAAATGAAACATAATGGAACAAATTATTTTAGTGAAGCATTAGAAGAATTCTGTCAATATGAGGAAGATGCAGTAGTAGTAAAGGGATGTATAAGAGATGAAGAACATTTGCATAAAAATAATACAGGGTATTGTTTTACTCTTGAATCTGATCCAGAACGTCATGAAAATGCACCGTACCATTGGGACGAAAGAAAAGCTGCATGGGATGCAATAAAAGGAGTGGTAAATAAATGAAATTAAGAAAATTTATGATAATAGGTATATGCCTGCTTTTATCAGGTTGTAACAGAATGTCAACAGAAACAGATAATACGGTAAAAGAAAGTCTTGCAAGCATAGAAGAAACCAAAGAATTGGAGCAGACAGAAGAAAGTTCAGTTGAAATAGAAATAGTGGAAGAAAATAAAATAGGACCTCATGATAATGCAACTTTGCCATTAGGTTATTCTCAGCCATGTTCACATGAAGATAGAACAACAGGACGGTTTGATGACTACACAAATCTCATTTCAACACTTTCAGAGTCTTTGGAAGAAGGAAAAATTGAAGACACATTACAAGAGATGTCAAGAGAGGTTGTTATAATATCGGAGGATGAGGTAAAGCAGTTGGTAAAAGATGAGCCCTATGGAAGGTTTGAACGGTTTCTGGAAGAGCGTGCTTATTATAATTATAAAATAACAGATGCAGAGTGGTATCTGGTCGAACAGACAGATCAAAGAAAGGATGTAGTAGTAAAACAGATTGACGAAGAAGACGGGTGGGCATCGTATGAGACATTTCCATGTACCATAAAGGAAGATGGAAAAATAAATGCACTGGATGGCTTACCTGCTATATCAAATTCAGACGAGCATTATTTTATTGAATACAATGGATTAAAGTATTTATGTACACCAAAACGAAATAAACAAGGGAACATAGAAGGAGTTGCGATTCATATTTACGAATTAGAATACATTTATGGTGGAGTTGTCTATATCGAATATATAGATGAAATAAAAGTTATTACGTATACATTGGCAGACGGTAAATATGTTTATCCTATACCCAGCTATTTAGAAGAGTAGAAAAGAAGGATTTTATGAACGTGATAAAAATGAGAAATTATAGCATTATTATAATAGGTATATGCTTAGTTTTATCAGGATGTAATAAAACATCAGTAGAAATAGATAATACCGTAAATGAGAGTATTGAAAAGATAGAAGAAACTACATCATTTGAACCGGTAGAAGAAAGTTCAGTTGAAATAGAATTAGTAGAAGAAGATAAAATAGGACCTTACGATAATGCAACTTTACAGTTGGGTTATTCTCAGCCATGTCCACTTGAAGATAGAACAACGGGACTGTTTGACGATTATGAAGATTTGATTTCAACGCTTTCAGAGTCTTTAAAGGAGGGGAAAATAGAAGATACTTTACAAGAGATGTCAAGGGATGTTGTTATATTATCAGAAGATGAGGTAAAGCAGCTGGTAAAAGATGAACCCTATGGAATATTTGAACGTTATCTGGAAGAGATGGCTTATTATAATTATAAGATAACGGATGCAAAATGGTATCTGGTCGAACAGACAGCTCAGAGAATAGATGTTGTGGTACAACAGAATAAAGAGATTGATGGAGAAGATGGGTGGGCATCGTATGAGACATTTCAATGTACCATAAAGGAGGATGGAAAAATAGATGCATGGTACGGCTTACCCGCTATATCAAATACAGAGGAGCATTATTTTATTGAAAACAATGGATTAAAGTATTTATGTACATCAAAACGAAATAAGCAAGGAAACATAGAAGGAGTTGCAATTCATATCAATAAATTAGAAGATGGTTATGGTGGAGTTGTTTATGTTGAATATATAGATGAAATAAAAGTTATTACCTATACATTGGCAGACGGTAAATATGTTTATCCTTTCCCCAGTTATCTGGAAGAATAGAAAAGAAGGAATGGTGTTATGCACAAAGAGAAGAGAGAGGAATTATGAATACAAAAGATCTAGAAGAAAGAGAGTGGGAAATCAGTAGTCAATTAAAAGAACTTGCTGAAAAAATAGAAGAATGTGAAGTGATTAAAAAAGAGTTAACGGATTTAGAAGAAGAATCTTATTGGAGAAACCGACAGATTAAAGAAATAAATGATGGATTATTTGAAAATTATCCTAATGATGCAAATTTACAGAACATATTAGCAGAGAAAGAAGAAATATTAGAGAAAAAAATAGGATTTGAAAGAACTTTTTGGAAAGACTGCTATGATTTTATAAGGGAACAAATTAAAAGAGCAGAGAATTTTAGAGAAGAGTATGAAGGAGAACTTTCAGTAATAAAGCAAAAAAGAGAGGAAGAGGATTTGTAGATTAGAAAGTTTTTAAATAAAAGAAAAACACCGACCCCACGGCTCATATGTCCGCAAAATCGATGCTCGAGTGCGCCTCCAGGGGCTCGAACCCTGGACACCCTGATTAAGAGTCAGGTGCTCT
>CAZHGE010000127.1:0-5180 GCA_964531805.1 uncultured Lachnospiraceae bacterium | reverse complement strand
ATGGTCTTGGGTGACCTACATGAAGTCCCTGTCCTGATGGATATGGGAACTCTACCAAACAGTAATATTTTGGTTTTGAATAATCATTGCTGGTTGCAAAGGCTTTTTCATCATCCCAAACAGCCTGCCATTTCTGTTCCACTTCTCTGTGATTGTATGGTTGTGCCATAATTTACTCCTTCTGCCCGTCGGCATCTGTATTTCAACGATATATTTTACATTTATCCCGTCATTATGTCAAGGTAAAGCGTTAAAGGCAATCGATTTTATCAAACATTTATAACGCATATAACATTGCGATAGAAATGATAATCTGCACAATGCTGAATCGGAATACGGTCTGTGTATTGGACCAGCCTAAATTTTTTCGTACATGATCGTGTAATGGTAATCTCGTGTTTGCAAAGATACGAATCTTTAAAAATCTAAGCAATGCCACCTTCACAAGTCCAAGTCCGCCATCCATAATCAGAACAAAAGCCGCAGGAATATACATGATTGGATTCTCTGTCTTTAATATTGCAATCGCAATAAAAATACCCATTGCACGGGAACCGGCATCTCCCATCAACATACGGCTAGGAGTTGCATTGTACCATAAATATCCGAGAATACAGACAATAAATAAAAGAATAGCATATGAAAAATCTGCTTCTCCCCCCTGCATTTCAATCATAAAGTAAATAGTACCCAGGGTAATAATGGTAAGTGTACCTGACAATCCATCCACACCATCTGCACAATTCGTTACATTAATAGATGTCCACACTAAAACCACAATTAAAAATCCAAATAACAATGGATGCAATTCTGCTTCAAAACCAATGGAACGAATTACAAGCTGTGTTCCATTAAAATTGATATATGTAATCGCAATCATAACAGCAAGCATAAGGTCTAAAAGTCCTTTTTTATACTCACCCCATGGATTTTTGGCACAATCATCTAAATATCCTGTCAGCATGCACGCAATAATCAGAACTACATAAATCAATCTTTCTATGCTCAATCTGCCAAATACTATATAAGCAACGGCAAATACTAAAATAAAAATAAATCCCGCGCCTCTTGGCTTACCAGCCGATAACTTTCCATCATGAGCAAATTCACGTCCCTGATCCTGCGGCAGAAAATCCTTTCCTTTATGCAGTAAAAAACAGGTTGCCGCAAAAGCCAGCATCGTTCCGATAAATGTCAAAATTCCATAGTTCATATTCGGTAAAAATAACGATAACATCTCAATCCCTCATTTTCTGTAGAATGACATTCCTATCATACTGTATTTTTCCCAAACAGTAAACCTAAAAAATACTGCTTTTTTCTTTCATAATATACACAATGCCGCATTTTCTTTTATAAAACTACAGGATGAGTATCATCTGTATATTCAAATCTCTTTTGCAGTTTTTTACGGACATAGAAAAACGCAGGTATCAGGAAAAGATCCGCCAATATCCATGCCACAGGACTCGCCATACAGGCACCAGCATAACCAAAAACAGGTACCAATATAAATGCCGTAGCCGCACGGGCAATCATTTCCATTACACCAGCAAAAACAGCAAACATAGAAAATCCCATTCCCTGGATCATAAAACGAATGCAGTTTACTAATGTAAGCAACATATAGAAACCACTCTCGATTTTCAAATAGGTTGCTACATTTGCTATAATCTCCGTTTCGGAAGGATCTACAAATAAAAGCGCCAGTTTATCACCAAACAATACAAGTATTAAACTTGCAAAAACAGAATAGATCATACCAATAGCACACGCTGTATACAAGCCTTTTGTCACACGGTCCAAACGTTTCGCTCCTACATTCTGTCCACCATAGGTTGCCATAGTAGATCCCAAAGCATCAAACATAACCAGGAAAAAGCATGCAATCTTACAACCGGATGTGGTAGAAGCAACCGCTACACTTCCTAATCCGTTTACCGCGGTCTGTAAAATTACACTTCCAACTGCTGTAATGGAGTACTGTAATCCCATAGGAAGTCCCATATAGCAAAGCTGCATCATACACTGTGCATCTGGTTTTCTCTCCTCTTTGGTCATACGAAGAACCGGATATTTTTTAACCATAACAATCCCGCTTCCCACAGCAGCTGCAAACTGGGAAATAACAGTTGCATAAGCAGCGCCTTCTACTCCCATACCAAAGGTAAGAATCAACACAATATCCAAAACAATATTGATTACAGATGCAATTACCAAAAATACAACCGGAGTCTTACTATCTCCCAAGGAACGCATAATACCAGAAAACAAATTATAAAAAAAGGTCACTGGAATCCCCCAGAAAATAACAATCAAATACGCATATGCACCTTCCATAATATCAAAAGGCGTGTTCATAAATTCCAATATGTTATAACAATAATGCGTTACTAATAACGTAATTACAACCGAAAAAGCTATACTTAAATAAATACTATTGGCAATAGCACGTTTTAATCCTTTTTCATCTTTTGCTCCAAATCTCTGGGCAACTGGAATTGCAAATCCCGATGCAATACCATTACAAAACCCCACCACCATAAATGTAATGGAACCTGTTGCCCCCACTGCAGCAAGTGCTTCTACGCCCAGAGTCTGCCCCACAATCATCGTATCCACAACACTATAAAACTGCTGGAAAAGCATACCAAAAAATATAGGAATACTAAATCCAATAATTAATTTAAGAGGACTCCCAACTGTTAAATCTTTTGTTTTTATTTCAGCCATTTTTATCTCTCCACATAGAAAAAAATACATTATTTATCAAATCAAATTATATTCTTTTCCTATTAGGAAACAAGTCTTTTCTTGCAGACAAAATAATACAATTTTGCTTGATTTTGGTAACAATAAAATGTTTGCTGTGGACCTTTGTAAAAGCGTTATATATCCGGATGGAAATGCTTATTAAATATAAAAGCGGACCTCCCAAAGGAAATCCGCTTTCGCTAGTATTAAAATTTCATTTTATGCATCTGCATTATTTTCTGCTACTTTTTGTGCACGGGCTGCTACTTCTTTTGCCTGAAGATCAGAAGGCATTTGCTCATATCTTGCAAATTCATATGAGTATTCACCCTGTCCACCAGTCATAGAGCGAAGATCTGTACAATAACTAAAGAGTTCTGACATTGGCACATCCGCTTCTACAATCTGTTTGCCATCTCCAATTGGATTCATACCAAGGACACGACCACGACGTTTATTTAAATCACCCATAATGTCACCAGTACATTCATCCGGTACATTTACCTTTAAAGATACAATTGGTTCTAATAAGATAGGTCCTGCATCCATGAATCCCTTCTTGAATGCCTGGATTGTTGCCATCTTAAATGCCATTTCAGATGAATCAACCGGATGATAAGAACCATCGTATAATACTGCCTTTACACCAACTACTGGATATGCTGCCAAAGGTCCTTTTTCCATAGAATCCTGAAGACCTTTCTCTACTGCCGGGAAGAAGTTCTTTGGAACCGCTCCACCAACAACAATCTGTTCAAATACATATGGTGTCTCAATGTCACCAGAAGATTCAAATGTCATCTTAACGTGACCATACTGACCATGTCCACCGGACTGTTTCTTATATTTATATTCTACGTCTGATTTCTTTTTAATGGTTTCTCTATAAGCAACCTTCGGTGTGGAAAGTTCGATAGCCACTTTATATTCATTCTGCAGACGGCTTACTACGATATCTAAATGCTGATCGCCCATACCATAGAGTAACATCTGACGATTTTCAGCATCATTTACATTCTTAAGCGTCTGGTCTTCATGCATTAATTTCTGAAGGGCCTGAGAAACCTTATCCACATCTCCCTTATTCACTACTTTGTAACGCTTGTATGTATAAGGAACCGGTAAGGACGGCTTGCCAAAACGGATGGTATTGGCTTTGGTGGATAAAGAGTTACCCGTTCTTGCTGCTGTTAATTTTGCAATAGCACCAATATCACCAGCATGAAGTTCTTTTACCTCAATTGGCTTGTTGCCCTGAAGTACATAAATCTTTCCTAATTTTTCTTCAATATCTTTATCAAGGTTATAAATCATATCATCCGCTTTCAAAACACCGGAACAAACCTTAATCAATGAATACTTACCAATAAATGGATCAACGATGGTCTTCCAAATGATAGCAGATTTTGCTTTTGCAAAATCATAATTTGCTTCGAAGATTTCATTTGTCTTCATGGAAATACCTGCAACTGTTCTATTTTCAGGACTTGGTAAATACTTCACAATATCATCTAATAATGTATAAATACCCTGACAGAGAACATTAGAACCCATAGACATAGGAACAATGCTTCCGTCATTGATATTCATACGAAGAGCCGCACGAATTTCCGCTTCAGAGAATGTATCTCCATTAAAGAAACGATCCATAAACTCTTCACTTGTCTCTGCAACTGCTTCTAATAATGTATCCTTACAAATCTGTAAGTTGGCTTTGCTGTATTCTGGAATCTCGCAGTCCACTACTTCCTTGCCCTGCCAACGGTAACCCGTCTCGGAAATAACATTGATATAACCAACAAATTTTTCATTTTCACGGATTGGAAGATGGAATGGTGCAATTTTCTTACCATATAATGCTGTCAGGTCTTCTACAACCTGTCTGTAAGATGCATTATCAATATCCATTTCTGTAACAAAGATCATACGAGGTAATTTATACTTCTCACAAAGATCCCATGCTTTCTTAGTACCAACTTCTATACCCGCTTTACCAGAAATAACGATGATCGCCGCATCCGCTGCGCTTGCTGCTTCTTCTGCTTCACCCACAAAATCAAAGTAACCAGGAGTATCTAAGATATTAATCTTATAGCCTTCCCATTCCAACGGAACAACCGATGTGGAAATAGAAAACTGTCTCTTCTGCTCTTCTTTACCAAAGTCACTAATGGTATTGCCGTCAGCTACTTTACCCATTCTGGAAGTCAATCCTGCTAAATAACCCATGGCTTCCACAAGGCTTGTTTTGCCGGCTCCACCGTGTCCTAAAAGAACTACGTTACGAATCTTGTCAGTTGTGTAAATGTTCATAGACGATCCTCACTTTTCTGCTATTTATTAAATGTTTTTACAATTATTCTAAAATTCAAACTATTCCAAAAACATTCGATAGGTATATATTACTAAATCTATTAGATAATTAC
>CAZHGE010000126.1:0-5222 GCA_964531805.1 uncultured Lachnospiraceae bacterium | reverse complement strand
AGCATATATCAGTGTATTAGGTGATGATGCTTCTGCAGCAGATACTCTTGCCGGACTTAATAGTGCAAAAGGATTTATCCGCAATCGTCTGGCAAAAACAATCAACCTTCGTAACACACCGGATATTACGTTTATCATGGATCAGTCCATTGCTTATGGTGTGAATATGTCCAAAAAGATTGATGAGTTAACCAAAGATTTAAAGGATAAAGAAGACGAAGAATAATCCTTTTTACAAAAGTCTGTTTTGTAGTAGAGGAGGGAATTATGAAAAAGATTTTAGAAGAAGTAAGAGATGCGAAAACAATCGCCATCAGCGGACATATCCGTCCTGATGGCGACTGTGTAGGATCTTGTATGGGAATGTATCTGTTTTTAAAGAAGGAACTTCCTGATGCGCAGGTAGAGGTTTTTTTAGAAAAACCAAGTGATGTGTTTAACTGCATCAGCGGCGTGGAAGAGATTCGTGAAGCTGATGAAAATGATGAGACTGTATATGATGTGTTTATTGCATTGGATTGCTCCAAGGACCGCTTGGGCAGTGCAGAAAGATTATTTGACCGGGCAGTAAAAAAAATCAACATTGACCATCATATCAGCAATACGGGCTGTGGGGATGTGAATTATCTTAGAGCGGATGCGAGTTCAGCCAGTGAATTGGTCTTTGAATTATTAGAGCAAGAAAAACTGGATGAAGAGATTGCAAAGGCTTTGTACATTGGAATTATCCATGATACTGGTGTGTTCCAGTATTCCAATACAGCACCAGCAACGTTACAGGCGGCATCGAAGTTGATTACATTTGGATTTAACTTTCCTGAAATTATCGAATCAACTTTTTATGAAAAGACATTTGTACAGAATCAGATTTTAGGAAGAGCATTATTGGAAAGTATTCTTTTCATGGATGGCAAATGTATCGTAGCTGTTATCTCAAAAAAAATGATGGATTTTTATGGAGTAGGCGGTAAGGATTTAGATGGCATTATAAACCAACTCCGCAATACAAAGGGTGTGGAATGTGCCATTTTCCTATATGAATTGGAAACTCTTACATATAAGGTTAGTATGCGTTCCGGCGGTGGTGTCGATGTGGCTAAGATTGCACAGCTTTTTGGGGGCGGTGGTCATGTTCGTGCAGCTGGCTGTACCATGAAGGGAACCCCTCATGATGTAATCAACAATCTGTCAGCTCAGATTGAAAATCAATTAAAATAGATCCGTAAATGGAATCCTTGATCAGCTGGCATAAAGCAATTGTGCCGGCTGATTTTTCCAATAAAACCAGGTGGAGTGTACCAGTGTTTGGCAGGTCTATGAATAGAGGTTTATATGAACGGAATCATCAATGTATATAAAGAAAAAGGTTTTACATCTTTTGATGTAGTGGCAAAATTAAGAGGAATTTTAAAACAGAAAAAAATCGGACACACAGGTACGTTAGATCCTGATGCGGTAGGAGTTCTACCAGTATGTTTGGGAAGTGCGACGAAACTGTGTGATATGCTTACGGATAAGAAAAAGGAATATATTGCAGAGTTTATTTTGGGAAAAGAAACCGATACCCAGGATATTTCAGGACAAGTATTAAAGGAACGGACTGTAACTTGCAGAGAAGATGAAGTCAGGGCGGTTATCCAGTCTTTTGTGGGGGATTACGACCAACTCCCGCCCATGTATTCAGCCATTAAGGTGGATGGGAAACGTCTGTATGAACTGGCACGTCAGGGTAAAGAGGTAGAGCGGAAGACAAGACCGGTAACTTTTTATGAAATTGAAATATTAAAGTTAGAATTACCCTATGTATCTATCCGGGTATTATGTTCGAAAGGAACTTATATTCGTACTCTTTGCCATGATATTGGGCAAAAATTGGGCTGTGGTGCAGCAATGACCTCTCTGGAACGTACACGTTCAGGACAATTTACCAAAGACAATGCTTACACACTTGCTGAGATTGAGAAAATCAGGGATGCAGGAAAGTTAGAGTCGATCATTATGCCAGTAGATACTGTATTTATGGATTTACCTTCATTAGTAGTGACTGGTGAATTGGAAAAGAAAATATTAAATGGTAATTTAATATACAAAAACGAGTGTAAAGAAGTAGGTATTTCTAATTGCTTTTCAGAAGGAAAAAAAGTACGTATTTATAAAGGGAATGATAACAGTTGCAATTTTATCGCAATTTATCAATTTAGCAAAGAAAAAAAGGGATTGGTTCCAGACAAAATGTTTTTAAGTTAAAAAGGTACAAGGATAGAAAACAAAAACGCTGGATGGGAAGGATAAACAGTTGCAGATTATACAGGATATAGAAAAACTATATATAGAAGGAAAGAGTGCTATTGCTATTGGTAAGTTTGATGGAATCCATATTGGACATCAGGCACTTTTAGCTAAGATATTAGAAAAAAAGCAGGAAGGTATGCTGGCGGTTGTATTTACTTTTTCTCCTTCGCCGGAAGAATTTTTCAGGGGAGAATCACTTCCGGTTATCGATACTTTGGATGAAAAAAGAGAGAATTTCCGTAATATGGGAATCGATATATTGATCGAATATCCACTTACGAAGGAGTCGGCGGCTATATCACCTGAGGATTTTATGCAGATAATTCTATGGGAAAAGCTGCATGCCGGCTATGTTGTTTCCGGAACGGATCTCTCCTTTGGAGATAAAGGCAGGGGAAATGCAAAGATGTTGTATGCATTTGCAACGGAACATTCTTTTGTATATGAAGAGATTGATAAGATTTGTATAGAGGGAAAAGAGGTATCTTCTTCCGCAGTGCGAAGTGCAATCTCTGAGGGAAATATGGAACTGGTTCTTAGTATGCTGGGGCGTGCCTATCGTATTGGAGGGGAAGTGGTTCATGGCAGGGCTTTGGGACGGACAATCCAGGTACCCACCGTTAATATTATTCCCCAGAAACAGAAGTTGCTGCCGCCTAAGGGCGTATATGCGACGGTGTCTTATTTTGATGGAAGACAAATTTTAGGGGTGACCAATATAGGATGTAAACCTACTGTTTCGCAGGAAAAAAAGATTGGAGTGGAGACGCATCTGTTTGATTTTGATGAGGAAATTTATGGTCAGCATATTATAACATGGCTGATGCATTATATCCGCCCAGAGATGCGTTTTGAAAGTCTGGATGCTTTGGTGGAACAACTAAAGAAAGATGAAGAGGCTGGAAGAGCATATTTTGGGGATATTTGCCAGGATATTACCAATATCATGTAGTTGACATAATGGGACTTTTTGACTATACTTGTTGTTGATGTAACATTTTTGTAACAAATATTTAAATTTTAAATTGATTATTTTACAATTATGTAAGACAGAAATATACAACAGAAGGGTTTTTACGGATGAAAAAAAAGGTTGTGTTAGGAATCGTTGCACTGATGACGGTTTCGGCTACATATACGGTGCCTGTACATGCAGAAGAAGGTTCGATCAGTAATGTACTTGGCAGTGTTGGTGTTGGTGAAGTATTAGAACTGAATAAAACGGAAGCGGAATATATAGAAGCAGCAGGACCGGTTGAGCTATATGGTTATTCCAATATTGGTATTGCAAATGTAGACAACCATTTGAATGTCAGGGAAACACCGGATGAATCGGGCAAACTGGTTGGAAAGATGTCCAATAATGCAGCTTGTGAGATTTTGGGAACAGAAGGCGACTGGGTGCATATTAAATCAGGTAAAGTAGAAGGCTATTGCCACAAGGATTATCTGTTATCCGGCTTGATGGCTAGAAAACGTGCGGAAGATATTGTAGTGACGGTAGCAGAGGCAACTTCCGGTGGGTTACGTGTCAGAACAGAACCGAATACAGACTGTGAAATCTTAACTACTATGGCAGAAGGCGAACAGTTGGAAGTAATAGAAGAAGAAAAAGACGGTTGGATTATGGTTATGCTGGATGATGAGATTGGTTATATTTCTGCAGATTATGCAGAAGTAAAAGAAAATCTGGATACAGCAATTACTATGACTGAATTGCTATATGGCGAAGGCGTTTCCGATGTACGTGTGGAATTATGCCAGTATGCAAAACAGTTTATTGGAAATCCTTATGTATGGGGCGGCACGAGTTTAACAAAGGGTGCTGACTGCTCTGGATTTACATTAAGTGTATTTAAGAAATATGGTATTTCATTGCCTCATTATTCTGTTTCACAGTCCCAGATGGGTAAAAAGGTATCCTTAAGTGAAGCAAAAGCAGGTGATTTAGTATTTTATTCAAACGGAAGCCGTGTAAATCACGTGGCAATTTATTTGGGAAATGGACAGGTTGTACATGCTTCCAGCCCAAGAACCGGTATTAAGATTTCTAATGTAGGCTATAGAACAATTCATAGTATTAGAAATATAATTGGAGACTAAAATATTTGTTTACAAAAGGCTCATGCCGTGATATACTATCACAGTATGAGTCTTTGCTTATACTCAGGTTTTGGACACTCCGACCGGGCCTTGGTATAAAGCGATATAATAAAAGAAAAGGAGAATATTACGATGATCGCAAAAGACAAGAAAACAGCAATTATCAAAGAGTATGCATTAAAAGAGGGAGATACAGGATCACCAGAAGTACAGATCGCTGTATTAACTGCAAGAATCAAAGAACTTACTGAGCATATGAAAGCTAATCCTAAGGATTTCCATTCAGGAAGAGGTTTAAATAAGTTAGTAGGTCAGAGACGTGGTTTACTTGCATACTTAAAGAAAACAGATATCGAAAGATATCGTTCACTTATCGCAAGACTTGGTCTGAGAAAGTAATTTGAACAATGGAAGGCGGCTTTACTAAAGTCCGCCTTCTTTTCAAAGTAATCCAAAGATTGATGCCGAGACCACTCATAAGTGTATGATGTCATTGTACTTTTATGAGTAGTTTCGGATACTTCGTTACTTTGAAAAAGAAAAATTTTATTTTACCGGTTTACCGGTGGAGATTGCCTATATGGCGGAAGGAGATAAATATGTATAAAACATTTAGTATGGAACTTGCCGGTCGTACATTAAGCGTTGATGTTGGACGTGTTGGTGCGCAGGCAAATGGATGTGCATTTATGCACTATGGAGAGACAACAGTTCTTTCCACAGCAACCGCTTCAGAAAAACCAAGAGATGGAATTGATTTCTTCCCTCTCAGTGTTGAATACGAAGAAAAAATGTATGCAGTTGGTAAAATTCCTGGAGGATTTAAT
>CAZHGE010000125.1:0-5450 GCA_964531805.1 uncultured Lachnospiraceae bacterium | reverse complement strand
TTCACGGAATAGAAAAGCCCGACCGGTCAGGTCGGGACTTTGTCTACAGTCTGAGGCCAGTTCCTTTAGGAACTGGTCTTTTTGTATGGATGTGAAGACTTCAATAGATATGTTTGTTCTTTTTTTCAAACACGGTTTAATTTTTTATTAAAATTACTAATTTCCTATTTGAATTTTTTTTATATGTGATACATTAAATAGTAAGAGAGAAAACTTAACAGAACAGAGGAAGAAAAAACATGGTATTTAGTAGTTTTGCATTTTTATTTTATTTTTTCCCTGCTTTCTTTTTGCTATATTTTCTGTCGCCAAATTCATGTAAGAATTTGGTGATTTTTATTGGTAGTCTTGTATTTTACTTTTATGGAGTAATGGAGAATCCAGCATATCTGGGATTAATCCTGTTATCTGTTTTTGTGAATTTTTTTGTATCACAGGGAATGGATAAAAGACATAAAGAGCGTGTACGCAAGAGATGGTTTTATGCCGGAATGATTTATAATTTCGGTATGCTTTTTGTGTTCAAATATTTTGATTTTGGAATCGAAAATCTGAATCGCGTGCTTGGATGGATTGATGCGGATTATGTACTGCCTTATGCAGAATTGGTACTGCCTATTGGGATTAGTTTTTATACCTTTCAGATTAGCTCCTATCTGTTTGATGTGTATCGTAGAAAGATTCCAGTAGAGCGTTCCATTTTAAAACTGGGAACCTATCTTTGTATGTTTCCACAATTAATCGCCGGGCCTATTATTACATATTCACAGGTAAGAGAGCAGTTAACGGATAGAAAACATAGTTTTTCAGCATGGGAAAAAGGGCTACGTAAATTTACAGCAGGTCTTTCACTGAAGGTATTAATTGCAAATAGAGTAGGCGGCCTTTGGACACAGGTGGGGACCATCGGTTATGAGAGTATTTCTACACCGTTGGCATGGCTGGGAATCATTGCATTTTCCCTACAGATTTATTTTGATTTTTATGGCTATTCCCTGATGGCAAAAGGATTAGGTGAGATTATGGGATTCTCTTTCCCGGATAATTTCTGTGATCCGTATTTGTCTAAATCCATGACTGAATTTTGGAGACGGTGGCATATCACCCTGAGTAGTTGGTTTCGTGAATATGTTTATATTCCTCTTGGTGGTAATCGGAAGCATCATTTTCGAAATCTTTTAATTGTATGGCTGCTTACCGGTCTTTGGCATGGTGCCGGATGGAATTATGTATTGTGGGGAATGTTCTGCTTTCTTTTGATTAGTTTGGAGAAGGCAGGGTTTGCAAAGGTACTAAATAAGGTTCCTGTACTAGGACATTTGTATATGTTTTTGGTGATTCCATTATCATGGCTTTTGTTTGCAGTGCCGGATTTGGGACAGATCGGCGTGTATTTGAGCAGACTGTTTCCTTTTGTTGGTGGTTCAGGAGCAGCTGTTTATGCAGGGGATTTTGTAAAATATTTAAGTTCCCATGCGTGGTCTTTAGGCGCAGCGCTTGTCTGCTGCAGCGGACTACCAAAGAAACTATATGTCAAAAAGAGCAAATCAGTGTGGATGTCACTGCTTTTAGTCATTTTATTCTGGCTCTGCGTATATAGTATGTACATAGGATTAGATGATCCATTTTTATATTATCAGTTTTAAAAAGGGTTGATGAGAATGCAAAAGAGTCGGTTACGAGAGTACTCTTATACGATATTATTAGGTGCTAGTCTGTGTGTGATGGCATTTATCTGGCAGTTTGGTGGTCTCAAAGAGCAAAAACCGGATGAAATCAGTCATTTCCTGCAGGATGCAACAGATGATTTCTTTAGTTGGATATTACTGGAGCGTTCTGTTGAAGCGGTATCTGCGGAAGTGAGTGGAGAAGCAGGGATTGACAGTTTTGCAGCTGATGAGGTTCCTGGACCGGGGGAAGTTAGATTTGAGGCAGTAGAGGATGGCTGGATGGATGGTGCAGGCAATGCACCGGGAAGAGGTACAGTCTCAGGCAATGGAGATGTGTCTGGTATAGAAAATGCTGCAGATATGGGAAGTGATGTAGATATAGAGACTGCACCACAATTTTATCATGCGGATGTTAGTTATTTTGATGATGCCTTATTCATTGGAGATTCTAGAACTGTTGGCTTGTATGAATATGGCGGGCTTGGTAATGCGGAAGTGTTTGCCCATTCTGGTATGAGTATCTATAAGGTGTTCGGCGAGGAGTTTGAACTACAGAGTGGAGAAGTGACTACATTGGAAACTGCTTTACAAGCAAAGCAGTTTGGTAAGGTCTATATTATGCTGGGAATTAATGAACTGGGATATGATTTTGAACAGACAGTGGAACGTTTTAGCGAGGCAGTTACTTTGATTCGGGAATTACAGCCGGAGGCAATTATTTTTATTCAGGCCAATTTACATATCACCAATAAAAAGTCGGAAGAGTCGGATTTATTTAATAATACAAATATTAATAACTTTAATCAGGCAGTTGGGGAACTGGCGGATGGAAAGAGTATCTTTTATCTGGATGTAAATCCGCTGTATGATGATGAAGAAGGTGGTCTTTCAGAGGAGTTTACGACCGATCATGCCCATATTTTAGGAAAGTATTATGTGGATTGGGTAGATTTTATTTTACAGAATGCGGTACGGATGCCGGAGGAAGGGGTATAACGGGCTTGCGTATAATAAGGTTTTAACATAAGAAAAGAGGCGGGAGGTACATAGGATGGAACAGATACCATTGTCAGTATTTTTAGTGTTATTATTGGGATTATTAATTTTAGGGTACAGAAAAGCTTCAAAGGATGCTTTTCATGAAGATTTTCTCGATCATTCTGTAATGAAGGGGTTACAGGGATTTGCAGCAATGGGAGTCATTCTTCATCATGTCACTCAGATTGTGACGCAGTATGGAAGTCATGACAGAGGACTAATCAATGTGATGAATGATGCAGGTGTGCTTTTTACGGCATTGTTTTTCTTCTGTTCAGGATATGGACTTATTACGAGTTTATTGAAGAAAGAAGATTATTTGAAAGGGTTTCTTTGGAAACGTTTACCAGCGGTAGTGGTGCCATTTTATGTATGCAACTGGTTATTTATTATGGTTAATCTGCTTGCCGGAGCGCGTCCAAAACCGTTGGAGTTGGTATTATACATAAGTGGACTTGTTCTTTTAAATGACCAGATGTGGTTCATTGTGGAATTGGCAATTTTATATGTGGTATTTTATCTCTGTTACCGTAAGCGGAAAGAGGGGAGTCTGCCACTGTGGAAAATGGCAGCTGTTTTAGTTGTTATGACCGTGGTTAGTCTGTTACTTGGACATGATGGTCTGCCGGATTCCCAGGGGCTTTGGTTTTACGGCGAATGGTGGTATAACACGACATGGGCATTTTTTGTGGGAATGTTGATTGCGAAGCATAAGGATGCAGTGGTTGAATCTGTAAAGAAAAAGTATAAACGGGTATTGGCGGGGATGGCGGTACTTTTCGCAGTTTTGTATCCACTGACAATCATTATGCTTAGGAGTGTTGGTTATTGGAGAGAATGGCCGGGACATCCGGGCTATTTAGAAAAACTTTTGACGCTTTTGGTGCAGGCTCCTACTGTAATTACTTTTGTATTGCTGCTATTTTTGATTAGTATGAAAATACAGTTTGGAAATCGTGTGCTGGCGTTTTTGGGAACGATTGCACTTGAAATGTATTTGGTACAGAATATTTTTATTACCTATTTAAGACCATTTATAAAGATGGAACTGTTGTTTTATATTGGCGTATATGCGTGTACAATCGTATTGGCAATTGTGGTGCACTGGGTGGATCAGAAGATTATTAGGGGAATACAGAAAAAGTAGATTGTATACTTGATGTGATGACTAAATGTATATAGTGGCGGGATTGCTAAGATAAAGGAAGTATTATGGATAAATTTTCATTTGATCAAAAGCGGATTGCGGAAGGGTATGCCAAGGACAGGCCATTTCTGCATCCGCAGGTTTTTGAGCAGATGCGTCGGGATTTGAATTTTACAGGCATATTTTCTAATGGTCTCGATGTGGGCTGTGGAGCCGGACTTTCGACCAAAGCATTAAAGCAGGTATGTAAAAAAGTAACCGGTACAGATATTTCGGAAGAAATGATAAATGTCTGTAATGTATTATATTCTGAAGAAGGATATGAATTCTTTTGTAGTGGAGCAGAGAAAGTTGATGCACCCGAAAATACTTTTGATATCGTAAGTGCAGCGGGAGTAATCAATTGGATTGATGAGAATGATTTTTTGACAAACCTTCAAAAAATCATGTCTGACAATGGTTTACTTTTTATTTATGATTTTTGGATTACTGATAGAATGACTGATAATACAGAATATACTGAGTGGTATCAGAATTGCTATCTGAAGGAATTTCCAAAGCCGCCGCGGAAAGAGTACCGTTGGACACAGGAAATTATGCCTTCCTATGTTACGATAGAGAGACAGACGGATGTGGAATTATCCTATGAATTTGATTTGGATTCCTTTATTCGCTTTATGATGATCCAGTCCAATGTGAATGTACAGATTGAGAAGGGAGTACGCACGGAGGATGATGTACGAAAGTGGTTTTATGAGACCCTGACACCATTATGGGGTGAGGGAAAGCAGACGTTGATGTTTGAAGGATATAATTGGTATCTGAGGGTGAGGAAGTAGTAGAATAGGTATTGACTAAATTGGAATGAAGTGTATATAATAATATTGTCAATGAGGTATATATTGTTTTAGGCATAATATGTATGGAGACGTAGCAGCAGGTTGGTTCGCCTGCCCTAAATAGGAGTATTCCGAAGACAAAAGAACTTTCTATTGTGAATAATGCTCCCTTATAGCAAGGGAGCATTTTCTTTTCTAGTATCTCTTTAATCACATCTACAATTATAAAGGGTATAAACATGTCTGAATTAAAATCAAAGTTTGAAGATTATAAAAAAGTGACTGATTTAAGTTTGTCATATCAACTTGGAAATGGAAAAGTGCTGAAGTTTTCATTTGAAAAAGAAGCATTTCCTCATTTGATAGGATTACATAAATTAATAGATATTCCATTAATAGCACGATTTAATGATCCTAATGAAAAAATGGTTGGTACTAAATATCTTTTAGGAAAAATAAGACAGGAAAAGATAACAGAACAGGATATTAAAAGTAGCAAATATTTTAAAGAAATAAAAGATCGTTATGAAAGATTTTCTGCTGAAAATCTTATGTCGTTAGTCTATGCAGACAGTATAGTTGATTTTAATGTGACTCTTTTGAAGAAATCCAGATTATATAATACAAAATATATATTTTATGAAAAAGACAAAGATGCGTATAGGCATTTATGTATTAAAGAGAATAGGAAAGATAACAAATTTTATGTGGAATCTTTTTTTTATGAAAAAAGTGATGATTATATAAAAGGACAAG
>CAZHGE010000124.1:0-5806 GCA_964531805.1 uncultured Lachnospiraceae bacterium | reverse complement strand
AGACTTGCTCGTTCACACTCAGAACCAAGAATTTCTACCGAATTATATACCGCTACAGGCGAGACTTGACCGGTCCTTCCTACCTCCCACTCTATATCAAGCAATTCTGTTTCTACTTCTTCTCTTGCTGGTTTCCAAGCGATAGCATTAAGATAGCATTTTGCATTACGTCCCAAAGCATCTCCGTATTCAACATTTTGGCACTTCCAAACAATACCATCTATTGGATAAAATAATTCTTGTGCTTTTTGAGTTAATTCCATATTATATTGATTAAATTTATCTTTTGTAATTATATAAGGAACAACTTCAAATCCTAATTGTTTAAGTAAATCTAATTTATCACTATAATTAGCATAATTTTCATCACTTTTAATTAATTCCCAAGCAATAAATTTCATATGTCTATTACGACATTCTTGAACATCTAAACAAGCTAAAGTACCACTAGCTAAATTTCTTGCATTTTTATATTGTTGATTAATATTTAACTTCTCAAAGCTATCCAAAGTTATTATAGCTTCTCCGTCACAAATAAACTCTGCCTGATATGGAATAATTAATGGCACATTTTCAAAAAATTTAACATGCTCAGTAATATCCTGCCCAACTTCTGAATCTCCTCGTGTCATTGCTGAAATTAATTGTCCATTATTATACACTAATCGGACTGATAGTCCATCCATTTTTAATGAACCTATTAATTCTTTCCCGTTTGCAAATGAAGATATTTCTTCTTCTGTATGACATTTTTCAAGAGATAGCATTGCTCTATAAGGAATATTAATTTTATTAACACTATTTAACACTTTTGCTCCCACTTTCTGAGTAGGAGAATTAGATAAAATTATGCCTGTTTCACTTTCTAATTTTTTTAATTGTTCTAATTTATCATCAAATTCTTTATCTGACATTAATATTGTATCAGAGTTATAATAGGCACCAGAAGCTTGATTTAATTCATCGATTAATTGTTTAATTTGATTTATCATTTAATCCTCTTCCCAACAGATCTCTTTTCCCAATATTTTTTTACTCTTTCGTTGCATAGCGCTATGAGCTGCCTGGCGACTACAACCTAAATATCTTGCCATTTCTGCTGTAGATACAAAAGGTATTTCATCTATATAACAGAGCACAGGCACCTCTAAGTTTTCTTCATATTCATCTCTGTAATAAAATCTAAAATAATGATTTTTATATAATTTTCGTTTAATTGCTGCATTACGCATGCCTTCTTGTGAACAGCCATCAACATGTAAATCCGCCAATGTATTTGCCGTTTGCTCTAACTCACCACTACAGTCATAAACGGCTATATGCCTATCTGATTTTTTGTAACTTTCACCGCGTCTAATTAGTGTAGCTTTTGTAAATAGCATTCTATCTATTTCGTAATATATTTCAGGCTCTTTTCCACGTTCAGGAGAATAAGTTTGGATACCTTCTTTATAAATTTTTTCTTTTGTTTTAACAGGATATTCATTCGCTGGCTTCGGATAAGGGAGTATCGGACTGGCTACTGTTAATTTTTTGTCAAGACGTTGGATATAAATAAATTGTTTAGTCCATGTTTTACGAATATCACTATACATATCTTCTAAACAAGGCAATAAAGTTAAATTTGGATTATGCTTTTTGCATCGATGCCACAAGGTAGCAAGGTGACGCTCCTCTCCATCAACTGACCAAAAGCCTTCTGAAATAAAGTAGCCTAAATATTCCCAGTTTGTTGCTTGATAAATGTAGCCATAATTACCCTCTTTTCGTCCAGCATAAGATACGAGTAGTTTAATATTTGGTCTATTTTGTTTTATCCATTTAATGCCAAGTGAGATTGCTTGCGATTCTGCGTTTTTACCTTCTGAATCTGCCATGCAAAAACGATTTAATTCTAAGTATTCATCTTTTGTAATTGGTTCTTTTACATATCTATCAAGACGAATGCCGTCTTGGAAGGAGCAACCCCACTGGAGCACTCCTACCAGACGCTTATCCGTTTTTCTAAATATACCAAGATTTAATCTTGCTTTTTTAAATCCAACACCGCTGTAATGATAGTATGCGGTAAAGCGATTCGCTTTTGAGCTATTAAGTTCTGATACAAAATATATTTTATTTTCAATCATGCCTTAGTCACCGATACAATATGATTGCCCTTTATTACAAGATTGCCGACTGAGGTTCGTCCCAATGAAGGGATATCTGTTGCAGCAACGCAGATTGAGGTTTTATCTCCACAGATTAAGATTGAATCTTCGTCGCTCACCAAGGTTGCTGCAGCTACTTCAGAATTTTTACTCGTGCAAAGCACACCTTTACAAGCACGATTTGTTAAAGGATATTCTTCGAGAGAAGTTTTCTTTGCTTCGCCCAAACGAGTAAATATAGCTAAATCATCTTTTTCATTACGGATAGGTAAAACGGCAACTACTTCGTCATTCTCTTTAAGAGTTATGCCCTTAGTTCCTTTGCCCACTTTACTCTGTAGCGCCACATCGGCAGATTTAATTTTAACACACATTCCTTGCTTAGTGATTATTAAAATATTTTCATCTTTAATAAGAGTAATTGAAGCTAATTCATCATTATCATTTAATTTAGTTGCTATAATTCCTGTTTTCTTTTGTGTTTTTGAATATTCTTCAAGAAGAACTCTTTTAATTAAACCTTGTTTTGTGGTAAATAGAATGTATTTTGCATCGCTATCATGATAGATCGAATAGATTGTTGTTACTTTTTCGCTTGGTTCCATTTGCACCAATGTTCCTGCTGAAGTTCCTGCCGATGCATTAGTGCCCTGAGGTATATTATTAATTAAAAGTTTATAAACCTTGCCTTTGTTTGAAAAAATTAATAAATGATCAGCTGTTGTAGCTCTAATAATCATTTTAGTTATATCTTTTTGTGTTTTAACGCCCTTGGAATTGCGATTTTGGGTTTTATATGAAGACGTAGGAATTCTTTTAATATTGTTTGCACCATCAAGAATAACCACTACTTTTTCTGGTTCTATAAATTCAATTTCTTTTTCTTCTTTTGAAGCTTTTAGATTAATCTGTGTAAGTTCTGTTTTTCTTGGATTGGGGTATTTTGTCACAAAGTCAGTAAAGCGTTCTAAATAAATTTGTTTTTGTTTTTCATTAGAACCAATTACATTATTGCAATTTTCAATGGTTGTTAATAAATCTTCTTTTTCTTGATTTAGTTCAACCTTTTCAAGCCTTGCCAATCTGCCCAATTTCATATCAACTATTGCTTTTGCTTGATTTTGAGTGAACTGATATTGTTTCATCAGGTTTTCAATAGCATTGGCACTACTATCACTTTTCTTAATTAGAGTAATGATATTATCAATATCTTCTAATGCTTTTACCAAGCCTTCTACAATTTCTAATCTTTTTGTAGATTTTTCTAAATCAAATTGATATTCTTTTTTAATACATTCATAATTATGAGCTAAATAAATATCTATATATTCTTTAAAAGTTAATAGTCTTGGTGTCTTGTCAACCAATGCAAATTGATTAGCACTATAACTTTTTTGTAAATCGGTTTTGGAATATAATTGATTTAATACATAATTTTGAGAACCATCACATTCAATTTCAATTAATAATTGTTTTTTGTTACTCTTATTCAAAATATTGGCAATACCAGTAATTTCCTCTTTAATAACAAGATTTCTAACTTGCTCAATAAATGGCTCTACATATACCTGATACGGCAATTCGGTAATTAAAATTAAGTTACCTTTACACTCCACCTTACCTCTTACTATTGCTTTTCCTTTACCAGTTTTATAAATTGCCGATACTTCATCTTTATTTATAATAATTCCACCGGAAGGAAATGAGGGAGCAAGTTTATTATAATCAATCTCTCCTGTTGAAAGATACTCTTTAATGATAACAGCCAATTCGTCTAAGCTATTTGGCAGCCAATTATTTGCAACGGTCGATCCCACGCCTTGGCAGCCATTAACCATAAGCCTGGGGTACAAAGCTGGTAAGACTATAGGCCATTCTTCATCTTCAGAGAAATTTAATTTCATTGGAACGTTTTTCTTTTTAATTCCTTGGAATAAACCTTCTTCAGTAGATTTTGCTAATCTTGCTTCACAATATCTATCTGCTGCTGGTTCACCACTAATTTGAACTGAACCATTTGCCCCGTGCCAATCTACCTCTGGAATATTGTTAATCCAATTTTGTGACATTCTAGCAAATGTTTCATACACTGCTGTTGATGAATGGGGCCACCATGTTGCAATAGTTCCTCCGCTAATCTTTGCTGCTTTTACATGGGGTTTGTTACTTGAATATCCTTTAATAAACATCTCCCAAAGAGCAGCTCTTTGTCCTGGTTTTAAACCATCTCTTGCATCAGCGAAAGCTCGTTGACAATTTGCTTCATGCGAAAAATCGAGGAAGTTTTGAGATAATTCCTGTGCAATATCTAAATTAATCATTTTCATTTGCCTCCTCTTCATGTGCTAATAAGTACGCCCTTCTAGGTGGAACACTAGGACCAAGCAATACTTCAATTAATTCTGCCGTAGCTTTTTTATCATTAACCACTAATTGTGCTATATTTCTTGTTTCTGGATTTAATAATGCCTCTGCTAATTCTGAAGCATCTTGTTCGCCTACACTAATTCCAATATTACTATTGGCGCCGACTATTTCTTCTTAGTTTATACTAAGTCTACTGTTTCGAGCGATATGCCAATAATCGCGCTACTCCGCAACAACGCGGATAGTCAGTACGACTTCTTCTTACGAAGCTTGTCACGAGACCGTCTTAATAAGACTCCCTCGTTGGCTTATGCTACTTTGGCACAAACCCCCATGGCATTGGGTAAAGTAGATAAGGGCCAGACTATCTCGTACCCTTTATTTCTGTTTACTAAATATTTTTCTCCTTGATGTTGAGCTTTATATTCTTCTAAAGCTTTAGCATCTTTTAAGAAAATATATTGATTTTTCTTTGTTGTAATTCTAAACAATGGCGGCATTGTTGTATATATATGACCATTTTCTACCAACTCTGGACATAGCCACCAAAAAAGTTCGATAAGTAAATTTCGTATACTTGCACCATCTGGATCAGCATCAGCGGCAAGTAAAATTTTACCATATCTTAATTTTTTACTATCATAAATTAATTTATTTGTTTTAGGGTCTAATTCTAATCCAATCGCTTTAATCAGGTTCACCACTTCCTGATTTGCAAAAATCTTATCAATGCTATTCTTATATGCAGATATAATTTTCATAAAATCTTATATTTCTATAAGTACTGACCATCTCTTACTCTAAAAGGTATCTTCCTTTATCATAGAGCACTCCCTTTTGAAACGCGTATCAATAGCGCTTCTACTCCCGATTTCTCAGGATGGTCGATACATGGGATTTTTTATTCAATATAGCTTTATAAATAAAAAATCTAGTCCACACGGGATTACCTTCACCTAAACTTGTTTTGATATTCAAGTATAATGATTAGGTTTCCCCGTTAGCAATATGTTAACATATTACCCCTTCGATAAAAGGTTAGAGGTGTTGGGGCAAAATTACTTACCCCTGACAGGAAAAATTGCAGCAAACTCAGCATCTCTGCCTTCGACCAACCCTCCGGCAGCGGAATCCATGTTTATCCAATGTTACCATTGGCACTGACTATTTCTTCCCTCGACCTTTGTGAAAGGCGTCATAGGGCCTGCTGTTTGGAAATGTATACTAATTAACATTTCTACACGGTTACACTCATCACCGTTAGTCGATACATAATTATTTAGAAATAA
>CAZHGE010000123.1:0-5862 GCA_964531805.1 uncultured Lachnospiraceae bacterium | reverse complement strand
GAAAAGCTGATTGAACAAGCCAATGGAGAAATTTCAATTTTGGCAGGTGGAGGCATTAAAGCATCTACCATTGAGAAACTGTTGAAACAAACTTCGCTGACAGCTTTTCACATGTCAGGAAAAATAGTGGTTGAAAGCGGTATGGAGTTTCGTAATCCGGCTGTTTCCATGGGGCTTCCCGGAATTTCAGAATATAATATCTGGCTTACAGACGAGAACAATGTGCGTGAGGCAAGAAGGGTGTTAGATGAAGCAGCAAAGTAATGAAATTAAAATTGCGTTTTTTGACATAGACGGTACTTTAAAAGATTTTAGTAAAGATGAGCTTTCGGATAAAACCTGCGAAGCATTAAATCGGCTGAAGGAAAAGGGGGTACTTCTCGCCATTGCAACGGGCAGAGCTCCATTAACCCTGCCGAAACTGGAAGGTGTTGAATTTGATGTGTATTTAACCTTTAACGGTTCGTTTTGCTATAATCATAAGGAGACTATTTTTAGTAAGTCAATACCAGCAGTAGATGTAAAAAAAATCATTGAAAATGCGGCTGGAATAAACAGGCCGGTTTCTATTGCAACGCAGAAAAGAATAGTGGCAAATGGAAAAGACACTGATTTAGTAGAGTATTATGATTTGGCAAAACTTAAGATTGAGGTTGCGGATGATTTTGAGGAAGCAGCCCGGGATACGGTTTATCAAATTATGCTGGGATGCGTAAAAGAAGAATATCCCCTACTGATGAAGGATGTTAAGAATGCACGGATTACAGCATGGTGGGACAGGGCAGTGGACATCATACCGGCAGACGGTGGAAAAGGAGTTGGAGTAGAAAAAATTCTGGAATATTATCACTTAGACAGATCTCAGGCCCTTGCTTTTGGAGACGGCTGCAACGACATAGAAATGCTGCAGACTGTTGGATTAGGGGTTGCCATGGGAAATGCATCAGAGGAAGTAAAAAAAGCCGCAGACATTGTCTGCAGCAATGTGGCAGAGGATGGAATCTACCATTTTTGTGTTTCGCATGGATTGATATAAGAAAGTTTTACATGTTCATCAATGAGCTGGTTCACTTTTTCAGGTACATCCGTATTGGAATTGTGACCAGCATTTTTTAACCAGATTAATGGATGCCCATCCTGCTTTGTCCACTGGCGGTTGTATCTTTTGGCAGAGCCGGCATAATCTTTTTCACCACAGAGTAACAGAACAGGGCACTTTATATCGTATGTGCGGTCTGCCTCTACAGACTCGGCAACGATTCGGAAACCGTGATCTGCTAAATCGCAGTATTCTTCTTTTTCATAGGATATAATAAACTGTCTCATAACCTTTCGGCCGTAATCAGACATTGCGGTTCCTCGTGTTCCCCACCAAATCAGAAAATTCCATGGAATACTCATGTACATCCACTTTGTGCGTTTAAGCAGTGCAAGTTCCCAGCCAGTGTAATATTTTCTTTTTAAAGGGCAGGAGTCAATGGAAATAAAACCGGCAACGGAGTCCGGGTAGAGTTCCATAAAAACCTGTGATATATAACCGCCCATCGATTGACCGATCAGGATAGGTTCTTTGATATTCTCTGTTTCTAAAATATCATGTAAGTATTCTACAATATCTTCCATCGTAAACTTCAGTTCAAAAGGTCGTGACAACCCATGTGCCGGAGCGTCCCAGGTCAGACAATTATATTTTTCGCTGAGCCCTTCCACCTGCTTGTCAAATAAATGATGGTCCGCTGTAAGACCCGGTAAAAAAAACAGCCAAGGCTTTTCTTTATCTATAAACGATGTCCAGTAATGAACGACACCGTAAGGTGTGTTGAGCGTTTTTTCTGTTGTGACTGTCATATTAATATTCCCCTTTTATTTAATAAATGACTATCCTATTATAGCACTTTTTAGCTTGACGTAAACGAAAAACAGAAAGATGCAGCCAAATAAAAATAACGCCCTGTTGCAACCATAAAGTGACATAATTGACGCGTATAGGCGGTGGATTGAATAGTGGAGCATTGTTATAATGAAGCAAGGGTTAGATAGCATAAAAATATCGATGAAAGACTTTGTAAAGATGATGAGGAGGCATTTCAAATGGAGTTAAAAGATAAATTACAACTTTTAAGAAAACAGAATGGTTATTCGCAGGAGCAGCTTGCGGATAAAATTGGAATTGCCCGCCAAACCATCAGTAAATGGGAAACAGGACAGGCAGTCCCGGAACTAAATGGGCTGATTCAGTTGAGTAATCTTTATGGTGTGACCATCGACCGTATTGTAAAAGAAAATGATGAGTGTAATATTTCTT
This sequence comes from uncultured Lachnospiraceae bacterium, assembly GCA_964531805.1. Lineage (GTDB taxonomy): Bacteria > Bacillota > Clostridia > Lachnospirales > Lachnospiraceae > RGIG8767. The sequence goes on along the minus strand of CAZHGE010000123.1, from coordinate 3,557 downwards.
TGTGTCGGAACACAAATGTTGATATTCAAAAACTCGTGTCCTTTCTTCTTTTGGCAAAAAAAAATACCTATGCGGCAGCAGATAATCAGACAAAATCCTCAAGAATAGGTTCGCATGATTTTTGCTATAAGGATAATAGTGGTTATACATATTATGACACTTATTTGGGTGGCGAATGTTTTGCGGGGGAAGAAGCGGTGTGGCTTTATGAGCAGCCTGTTTGGAGTATGAATTATGTTGGACGTGTCATTGGAGAAAATTTTAATGGTGATTTCTTGAAAGAAGCGCTTATGGCAGTGCCGGAGGAAAAGCCGTTCCGTGGTCCCGAGATTTATACAAAAGGGGACTACCATTATCATTGCAAAGTGGATGGCGGATTTGTCTGGTTCCAGGGCTATGAAGAAATATTTTACAGGGATGAAAAAATATATGAATGCCATTTTCATGGAGGAATCATTCGATGATGGGCATGATGAAAAAAATTCCCCGGCTGAAGGTGGCATTTTCTATCAATACATTAAATGAGGTGTTTCGCGGCGATATGGATAATGCCTGCTCCATAGACAGACGCATAAATGCGATGAAAGAACTGTATCGTACAGGCATCCACACCGTTTTATTTATGTCCCCTATTTTTCCTTACATTACAGAATGGAAAGAAATGATTGATTTAACACAAGACTTTGTAAAAGAATACTGGTTTGAAAATTTGAACTTGCGGGGCTCTTACAAAAAGGAGATTCTAGGGTGTATTCATGCCCATTATCCGACATTGCTGTCGGAGTATGAGCGGATTTATTTACAAAACGATACTGCCTATTGGCGTGAGCTGGCGGTTGAGATGGATGAGTATTGCAGAAAACTGGGCGTAGAGTACACAAATTATTTTTATCATGAAAAGTTGGTAAAAAAAGTAAATAGGGGAAATAAAATAAAACTGTTGAGGAATGGCCATAATTATGGTACGATTTGACCATAATTTAGGAGGTGCAATGGATGCCACAGATTATTCCAATTAAAGACTTGAAAAATACAGCAGAAATATCAGATTTATGTCATAAAGTGCAGGAACCTATTTATATTACAAAAAATGGTTATGGTGATATGGTTATTATGAGCATGGAAACTTATGAAAAAAGAATGAATCAGATTAGTATGTACCAGGATATTGAAACTTCAGAAAGTCAGGTTGAAGAGGGAAAAGTAAAAGATGCAAGAACTTCTTTAGCTGAGACGAGGGCAAAGTATGGTTTATAGGATTACTATTACGGTACGAGCAGAAGAATTAATTGATAAACTAGTTAATCATTTGTTATTTGAAATAAAGAGTGAGCAGGCGGCAGTTCATTTATTAAATGGAATTGAACACGTATATGACAGATTGGAAGATAATCCGTTACAATTCCCAATTTGTCGGGATGTTTACTTAGAATCAAAAGGATATCGCGAAGACATAATACCTGAAATGGATTACTTAATTATATTTCAGGTAGTGAATGATGAGGTAATCATCATGGGTGCATTTCATCAATTGGAAAATTATCAAATAAAGTTATAAATAGTATTCTTGAACAAATCTTAAGTTACATATAAATCGTTAATAACTTTCCACAAAGAAAAATACATACATGACTATGTGTTCAATACAAACTTCATATTGTGATATTTTGCTATATCATCCTCAAATCCAACAGATTTATAGAGTGGATAGCCTTCTTCGGTTGACTTAAGATCAATAACGCTTACACCTAGTTTGCGGGCATCTTCTAACAGCATTGCCATTAACTGTTTGGCATATCCCTTATGCCGGTGCTTCGGCTTGGTATATACATTTAGAACTGTGCCGGTTTTTCCTGTGATAAAGGATGGGCTCATAGGTTTTTCTACAATCAATAAAAATGCGCAGGAAAGGATTTCTGCCTGATCTCTTGCAACATATACCATTAAATCCTTGTTGAGGTGTTTGGAATAATAGGTTGGAAGTGTATTTTGCAAGGTTTTTAAATCTTCGTCACATATATTTCCTAAATCATCTTGCAGGTATGCAATTCGCAAATCGGTTAATACTTCAATATCTTTTAAAGATGCTTTTTCAAACGTCATAGTGTTCTCCGTAAGTAAAAATTAAAAAACAAGAGAAAGGATGTATGATTAGTATACATCTTTTCTCTTGTTTTACATGTTCATACTATCACAAAATGGGCATTTTTTCAAGGCTTGTAATGTGCTGGGGTAAGCAGTATAATCGCGATACCATGGCAGAAAAGAATAAGAGAAATGGTAGAGGTGGAAAAGGTGGATAAATGTTGGAAGGAGAATCTAGGAATATGAGTATTAAGGAATTAGAAACTGCAATGTGGGATGCGGCAAAAAATAAAGATGCATCTGCTTTTTTAGAAGTGGTGGACGAAGCCGCGGTCATGGTCTGCGGCGGCTTTCGATGCAGTGGTGCTGAATACGCTCAAATAATAAAAGAATTTGATGTGGCACAGTATCAGATTTCTGATTTTGAAATCATCGAAGAGAACGATCAGATATGCCAAATCCACTATATAATTGAAACCAAGGTTTCAAATCGAAAAAATGAGGACTTAGAAGGAAGATTTCATATAACATCAACATGGAAACAAACTGCCGAAGCATGGAAGTTGATTTTTAATATGGATTCAAGAATACTGTATCCGCAAGATTAGTAGATACAGTATTTTTGAATGGTATCATTACTCCAAATATGTGCTTCTATGTACCGCTCTGGTCCATATTTGCCGTTGTCATTCCAGTCTTGGGGAAGCCCATATTTTTGGAGGATTTCTAATATTTCATCATAGGTGTAAAGTTTCTTGCGGTATTCTTTTCCATCATTTACCTTGTCGCTGAAAGTTGGGTGGGAATCACCATATGTAAAAGAAACGGTCCGCAAATCAAATTCTTCAATAGGAATTTTAATGTAAGAGCAGTTTTCAAACCATGTGCTTAGCCATGGACTGTGTTCAACGACCATATAATGTGGGGAGTTTCTGGTAATTACCCCGCCTTTTTTTGTAAATTCAGTCCGTAATATATTTTCATAATATAGGCGTTTTTGCATGTAACCAGCCTGCCTTTTTGCACATTGAACATTAGGCTTTGTTATGGTAATATTACGAAGCACATTGTTTGCTTCTTCTATGGAAATGTCGGACAGATTTTTAAATGGTCCGATTGTTTTGTCAAAATAATGGTATAAATACATTGAATTACCTCGTAAAATTGGGAGTTATCTACTTTGCAAAACGGAAAGTTTCTTTTGCTCTACAAATTGGAATTTGCAGAGTTACTTGGTCTAGTTCTATAAATGAATAGTCTTCCAGTTGCCCACTAATAAAAGTACTTTTACAATTTAGTCGGAGTTCTTTTTTCTATTTAACCGACTATTTTAACTTTCTAATTTGTTTGGTCGGTATATTTTTCCTTTTTTATCCTACTAAATTGCTCTATTTACTATTCTAGTAGGACTAAATGAAGTTACGTCCGTATAATGGTGTAAATTGAATATTGAAAAATAAATGAGCCAATGC
>CAZHGE010000122.1:0-5881 GCA_964531805.1 uncultured Lachnospiraceae bacterium | reverse complement strand
GTATGAAGGGACTGGTACATATTTGCCTTTGGCATAGCAATATAATCCTTAAAACGTCCCGGAATTGGTTTATACATCTCATGGATTACGCCAAGAGCCGCATAACAGTCCTTTACACTGTCTACAATGATACGAACTGCAAACAAATCATAAATCTGATCAATGGTTTTATCCTGATTGACCATTTTTCTATAAATACTGAAAAAATGTTTTACACGTCCATCAATCTTCGCTTCGATTCCTGCATTTACAATATGAGCGCTGACTTCTTCTACAATTCGCTGAATATAACGCTCACGCTCACTTTTTCTATCTGCGATCTTATCCACCAAATCATAATATACTTCTGGTTTCAAATATTTTAATGAAAGATCATCTAATTCTACTTTAATTTTGCTGATACCAAGACGCTGTGCAATTGGTGCATAAATGTCCAATGTCTCTCTTGCAATACGCTGCTGTTTTTCCGGCGGCATATGTTTTAAAGTACGCATATTATGAAGACGGTCCGCCAGTTTAATCAAAATAACACGGATATCCTTTGCCATGGCAAGGAACATTTTACGCAGGTTCTCTGCCTGCATTTCTAATTTATCATTGGACTTATCCACCGGTTTTTGTCCCAATGGCAATGAACTGTCAGACTGGTCATTATTAGGGAAATTCATTTGCTGCAGTTTCGTTACACCATCCACTAAAAGGGCAACCTCTTCCCCAAACCACTCTGCAATCTGTTCTCTTGTATAAATTGTATCTTCCACAACATCATGTAAGATTCCAGCGGCTATTGTTTCCTTATCTAATTCCAAATCAGCCAGAATTATTGCAACATATAAAGGATGAATAATGTAAGGCTCACCAGATTTACGCACCTGACTTTTGTGCGCTTCTGCTGCTAACTGGTATGCCTTTTCAATCAATGAAATATCATCGGAAGGATGGTATTTTTTCACACGCAAAATCAGATCATCGTACAATTCCTCCGGAGTCAAATGCTCCTTTAGTGCCTTAATACGACCATCATCAATTACCACACCAATATTTTTAAATTCATCCTGTATCGCCTTTTGCTTATCCATAGTAGTGCCTGCCCTCATATTTATGTCGCAAAATATTACATACTTGGTAAAAATTATAATCGTAATTTTTACTCAAGTCAATTCTGAAACTGACTATTATACAACACACTGTAAAATCCGTTCTGTTTTAACAAGGTGCTGTGATCCCCCTGCTCAATGACTTTTCCATCCTTCATAACTAAAATCACATCCGCATTCTGAATAGTAGATAGTCTGTGTGCTACGATAAAACTGGTCCTGCCCTGCATTAATTTTGCAAATGCATTTTGTATTTTTAATTCCGTTCTCGTATCAATGGAAGAAGTTGCTTCATCCAGTATCAGCATTGGCGGTAATGCCAGCATAATTCGTGCGATACATAAAAGCTGTTTCTGTCCCTGAGAAAGCATGCCGCCATCTTCTCCGATGACAGTATCATAGCCATTTGGCAGTCGTTTGATAAAAGAATGGGCATGGGAAGCTTTTGCTGCAGCAACCATCTCTTCTTGTGTGGCATCTTCTTTTCCCATGCAAATATTTTCACGGATGGTTCCTGCTTTTAACCATGTTTCCTGTAATACCATCCCATAATTTCTGCGCAGAGAATGTCGTGTCATATCCTGAATTCCATGACCATCTACTGCAATCTTACCACTGTTTGTATCATAAAAACGCATGAGCAGATTAATGAGTGTCGTTTTTCCACATCCTGTAGGACCAACAATTGCCACTCTCTGGCCCGGCTCCACATTCAGATTAAAATCCTCAATGAGTTTTTTATCCGAAACATAAGAAAAATATACCTGCTCACAGGAAATTTTCCCCTCTGCTTCTTCCAACACATATGCGTTCTCTGCTTCTGCCGGTTCTTCTTTTTCTTCAATTAAGGCAAAAATACGGCTTGCGCAGGCTAATGCATTCTGTAATTCCGTAATTACTCCCGAAATTTCGTTAAATGGCTTTGTATATTGATTCGCATAACTCAAAAAGGTAGAAAGAGCCCCCACTGTCATAGTTCCTGAAATGCACGCAAATGCGCCAGTTAACGCCACGATTGCATATACCACGGAATTGACAAAACGGGTGCATGGGTTTGTCAGTGAGGAATAAAAAATTGCCTTTAAGGAACATTTCTGTAAACGTCCATTGATTTCATCAAAACGCTCCAAGGCTTCGTCTTCCTGGGAAAAGGCTTTTACCACCTTTTCATTTCCAATCATTTCATCAATCAGGGACGTCTGCTCACCTCTTGTTTTAGACTGCTCCATAAACATGGAATAGGTATGTTTGGCAATAAAATTCGCTACAAATAAAGATAACGGTGTCACACAAACTACCAGTACTGTAATTCCTTTATGAATGGTAAGCATAAAGATTAAAGTACCAAATATAGTCATAATACCGGTAAAGAACTGGGTAAATCCCATTAATAAACCATCTGCAAACTGTTCCACGTCGGAAATGATACGGCTTACAACTTCTCCCTGCGATTGGGAATCCAAATATTTTAACGGCAGTCTCTGTATTTTTGCAAATGCTTCATTACGAATATCTCTTACCACATGATAAGTAACCTTATTGTTTATCATATTCATAATCCACTGAAATAGTGATGTAAGACATACAAATACCACTACTTCTGTAAGTATCTGCATAATGGATGCCATATCCACAGCACCATACACAATATGGTCAATGGCACGACCAATCAAAATCGGCACATACAAAGTAAATGCCACAATAAATACAGCCAGTACAAGCGACAATACCATCAGAGGAATATAACGTTTTAAGTAATGAAGAACTTTTTTTACTGTTTTCATACGTTTTCCTCCTTTTTGTATTGGGATTCATAAATTTCTTTATAGACTTCACAAGTATTTAACAGTATTTCGTGTGTTCCTTTTCCTACTAACTGGCCATCCTCCAACACTAAAATCAAATCTGCATTCTGGATGGATGAGGTTCTTTGGGATACGATAAACACAGTTGGCTGTCCCGGCAATTCCTTAATGGATTTACGCAGTGCCGCATCCGTTGCAAAATCAAGAGCGGATGAAGAATCATCTAATATCAGGATTTCCGGATTACCAACCAAGGCTCTTGCAATTGCCAGGCGTTGTCTCTGTCCACCAGAAAGATTACGTCCGTTCTGTTCAATCATGGCATCCAAGCCACCTTTTTTCTCTACCACATCGGCTGCCTGTGCTGCATTCACTGCCGCCATCAGTTCCTCCTCTGTAGCATCTGCTTTTCTCCATTTTAAATTCTCGCGGATACTTCCTTTAAATAAAACGGACTTCTGCAATACAATTCCTATCTTGGATAATAATGTTTGCTGCTTGTAGTCTTTGATATTTTTACCATTTATAAGGACTTCGCCGCTTGTAACATCATAAAAACGGGTAAGCAAATGTACAAGAGAAGTCTTTCCACAGCCCGTTCCGCCAATCACACCAACTGTCTGACCTTTTTTTACTGAAAAATCAATATCTGTAAGCGCTTCTTCTGAGGAACCTGCGTAGGTAAGACCCACGTGGGAAAATTGAATATAATCAGCATTTTCGCACATTGGCATAATTGCATTCTCTGTACCAACTGTTTTGTCCGCACCACCAAACACTTCTATTCCATCCTCCATGGACGATTCCATAGCAAACACCTCAGAAATACGATTCGCACTGGCAAGTGCTTTATTTAATGTCACAATGAGATTTGCCAATTTCACAAGTTCCACAAGAATCTGTGACATATAATTATAAAGAGCAATCACTTCACCCTGGGTTAGATTTCCCATAGATACCTGCAAAGCACCACTGTGAATAAGCAGCACAATTGCCACATTAATCAGTACGTAAGTCAGTGGATTCATCAGTCCGGAAAGACTGCCGGACTGCTTTTGTTTTACAGTCAAAGCCTCATTACTCTTTAAGAAATTTTCCACCTCATCGTCTTCCCTGCAAAACGCACGAATGACACGGACCCCCGCAAGATTTTCTCTGGTATGTAATAAAATAGTATCCAGTTTTTTCTGAACATCCTTCATCATAGGAATGTTCAGTGCCATAATCGCAAATACAATAATGGACAACCCAACGATGGCAAACACAAAATAAAGTGCACATTTTACATCAATGGTAAATGCCATTACCATTGCACCAAAGACAACGAATGGGGAACGCAGGAATAGACGAAGGAACATATTAACTCCCGTCTGTGCCTGATTCACATCACTGGTCATACGGGTGATCATAGTCGATGTGCCAACCTTGTCAATCTCCGTAAATGACAGCCCCATCAAATGCTTAAATAAATGATGACGCAGTTTTGTAGCAAACCCAACTGCTGCCTTGGCAGAAAAATATTGTGCTGTTACTGCTGCCACAAGACCAATCAGTCCCAGCGCAATTAACAAACCAAAATCTCTTAACAACAATCCTTTTTCATTCCCTGCAATTCCCGTATCAATGATACTGGCAATCACAAGCGGAACAAACAATTCAAAGGACGCTTCTAACATTTTAAAAAGAGGCGCCAATACACATTCTTTTTTATAATCTTTTAAATACACAAGGAGTCGTTTCATTCTGATACCATTCCTAATCTGTCGTTATTTCCAGACATTCTTTCCTTTTCAAAAATACTATTGTTTACTATATTACAACTAACTTTTCCCGTCAACAAAACGAATTCTCATAATAACTGATTTACATTACTCCTATTACGATACCAATTACAATAATGGCTGCACAGAATAATTTATAGCCAGCTTTCTTTTCTTTAAAAATAAACTTTCCGGCAAGGATGGTAACCACACAGCCGCTCTGTTTTAACAAGGTCATCATGGTCACCTGACTCTCCGCCATTCCATTTGCAATGAACAATGCTTTATCCGCCATTACGAACAATATACTAAGCAGCCAGATCCAACCGTTTTTCCATATATCCTTACTCAGTTTCGTCTTTGTAGCAATCATATAGATGCCATAATAAATTACCATAAACAACATATACCAAAACTGCAGTTGGGAACTGTTCATATCCTTCATGAGTATCTTATCCATCAAACCGGATAACGCGTTCAGAATACAGGATAAAAAAGCAAAGATTATGTAAATGGTTTTGACCGATTCGTCAGACTTATTTGTGACTACTCCTTCTGTATCCTTCTTACTCTTATTAGAATTGTTGTCTATTGCGCCACACTCTTCTTTTGATTTCAAAAACGGCGGACGATATTTTAACAACAGCAGACCGGACGATACAAAAACAAGTCCTATCGTTTTCATCAGTCCCAATGTTTCATCCAATACAATCACACCAAGCAGCGTCGCAAACAATACTCTGGATAAATCCAAAACACCATACAAACTAATCGGCATCTTTTTAATTGCCCGAAAACTGAATATCCACGCTAAAAATACAAAGAATGATTTCAATGCAATCCAAAAATAATATCTTGTTTCCAATCCGCCGGCATCCTTTGCCTGGGGTAAAACAAAAAGGAATGCTAAAAAGGTATAGAAAAACAGTATCTCAATGACTCCGTTCTTTTTCAAAGCCATCTTCTTTACTATCTCTCTAATGCCTTTCAGCACTCCATAAAATAACACAAGCAGCATCCACCACATCTTACGATACTCCAATCTTTTTGTCTCAAACATTCCCTAGAGTATCACAAATGAAGAAATGGTGCAATTTATATATAATTGAACCATTTCTTTTTTTATCAGCACCATCGGCTTAGCCGGTGGTTTGCTCTGCCCCTATAAGGGTCTGTTTCCGGCACTAGCGTCTAAAGACTCATCGAAAGGCTCGCCATT
>CAZHGE010000121.1:0-5988 GCA_964531805.1 uncultured Lachnospiraceae bacterium | reverse complement strand
AATTTTGTCTACAAAAATGGGGTGGGTGTCTACTTTTAGCTTACCACTTCATATATACCCCTTTTTCAGTGGGAAATGGTAAATAAGGGGCGATTTTGGGGATTTTCAGAAGGGCGGGGTATATAAAGCAAAAAGAGTGAATAATACCCTGATTTTGTAAAAAGGCGGGGTATAGGGAGTTCGGAAACGTCTATATACCCCAGCGAGTATAGAAATGAGTTAAAAATTGAGGAAAAAAGCTGGGGATGGGGCATTGATGAAATGAAAGGCTGTATATACCCCGTTGTAGGTATGTGGCTCATTGGAGATTGAGTATTTGATTAGATAACTTGAAAAAAGTATTGACAAACAAAATTAGATTGCGTACAATCTAAATACAGAGAAGGATTGCGCGCAATTTAATAGCAAACAATTGCATTTGTACCGAGAAAAGTACCAAAATAGCGAAAGTAAATCAAGAAAAGAAAAAGTGAGAAACCAGGAGAACAGCAAGTAAAAAAATGAAAAGGAGAAGAAGACATGGGAATTTATGACTACAAAGTAAAAGACAAAGAAGGCAATGACGTATCAATCAAGGATTACGAAGGTAAAGTATTGTTGATTGTGAATACAGCAACAGGCTGCGGATTTACACCACAGTTTGATGGATTGCAGGATTTGTATGAGAAATATCAGGAACAAGGATTGGAGATTTTGGATTTCCCATGTAATCAGTTTGGAAATCAGGCGCCGGGAAGTGATGAAGAGATTACTGATTTTTGCAATTCCAGATACGGCATCACATTTCCACAGTTTGCCAAGATTGATGTAAATGGGACTAATGAAGATCCTCTTTTCACATTTTTAAAGTCTCAGAAGCGTGGCATGATGGGAAGTAAGATTAAGTGGAATTTTACAAAATTCTTAGTAGATAGAAATGGAAAAGTGGTGGCTCGCTTTGCACCAACGACCACTCCGGAAGCCATAGATGTAGAAGTGGCAAAACTTTTGACGTAGCAGTAAGTGATCTTTTATAAAAAGCAAAAAACAGTATTGAAAGTTATGGGAAAATTGAAAATAGAAAAGGAGATTTACTATGAAATATGATTATAAAACACAGAATACTTGTTCCACAGTAATTGAACTGGAGTTAGAAGGAAATGTTGTTCGTAATATCGTTTTTACTGGTGGTTGTAATGGAAATTTGAAGACCATTCCCATTTTAGTGGATGGCTGGACGGTTGATGAAATCGAAGAAAAATGCAAGGGTATCACTTGTGGAAGAAGACCAACTTCCTGTGCTGATCAGCTGGCGTGTGCGGTGCGTGAAGCATATGAAGCATCTCAGCAGGCATAAATGCCTAATGAGAGCACAGAGGAAGAAACCCCTGTCAGCAGTTTTAGGAAAATCAGCTAAGATGGAATTGCCAAAATACACATTTGATGGTAAATTTAATTGTGTACAACATATTTGAAAGGTTGTGATACAAATGGATAAATATGAATGTTTAAAATTAGATAATCAGATGTGCTTTCCTTTGTATGTATGTGCCAAGGAAGTGGTAAAACGTTATAAGCCATTTTTGGATGAGATTGATTTAACCTATACACAGTACATTACCATGATGGTGTTCTGGGAGCATAAAGAAATGAATGTTAAGGAACTTGGGGCGTATTTGTTTTTAGACTCTGGAACTTTGACTCCGGTTTTGAAAAAATTAGAGCAGAAGGGCTATATTACCCGAAAAAGAAGTGATAAAGATGAGCGTGTTCTGAATGTGGCAATTACAGAAGCCGGTGAGCAGTTAAAAGAAAAAGCCGTTGAGATTCCAGCAAAGGTTGGCGGCTGTGTCAATTTGGAACTGGAAGAAGCACAGCAGTTATATCTGTTGTTACGTAAAATGTTGGGTTCCTTTTCAACAGAAGAATAGAATATAGATTTGACAAGACCTTGGTAAAAGAATTGCCAGGGTCTTTTTTGCGGGGAAACATTTACAGGTGATATGGGATTGCTTTCGAATCTAAAATTTCACATTACGACGTTGTTTTCTATATTTTTCAGATATATACTGATAATATGACGCATAGTTGTCATATTAGAAACTGTATAATGCCATTAATAAACTAAAGTTTATGGAGGATTGGTTATGGAGTTCATAAAGATAACCATGGATCATATGTGCGGAGGAATAAGAAATGGCGTTTGATTTTAAAAAAGAATATAAAGAATTTTACATGCCGAAGCGGAAACCGGAGATTGTAAATGTACCGAAAGCAAATTATATTGCAGTACGTGGCGTTGGTGATCCAAATGAGGTAGGTGGAGAGTATAAAGCGGCAATTGGGCTGCTTTATACCATTGCTTTTACTTTAAAGATGAGCCGTCGGATTGGACATGAGATAGAAGGATTCTTTGATTATGTGGTGCCGCCTCTGGAAGGATTTTGGTGGCAGCCGGGTGTGGGTCAGCAGAAGATGGGATTAAATCAGGAAGATATCGGTCAGCAGACAGATACCCAGCGCAATACTGTTAAGCATGGGCTTGATTATACTAGAAAATCCGATTTTCATTGGATTTCCGTAATTCGACTTCCTGATTTTATTAAAAAAGAAGATTTTGATTGGGCGGTGGAAGAAGCTGCAAGAAAGAAAAAGATGGATTGCTCAAAAGTAGAGTTTATGACTATAGATGAGGGCTTATGCGTACAGATGATGCACATTGGGTCCTATGATGATGAACCGGAAAACGTGGCACTTATGGACGCGTACATAGAGAAGGAAGGGTATGTGAATGACTTGTCAGATACTGAATTAGAAGATATGAGCCAAGGAACGGAACTGCTGGAAGAAAAGTGGTGCAAGATGGACTTAGCGGGCATGCGGTTTCATCATGAGATTTATTTATCCGATGCAAGAAAAGTGGAACCGGCAAGACGTAAGACGGTAATTAGGCATCCAATCAAGGAGCGGCAAGACGTGCTGTAAGCATGTTTGCATTGGCACTGTAGGAAGATTGTGCAGACAGCAAACTATAAAGAAAAGGAAAATCGTATGCAGATCAATCGACTATTTGAAATTGTCTATTTGCTTTTAGAGAAAAAGCAGATAACAGCAAAGGAACTGGCGGAGCATTTTGAGGTGTCCACAAGGACTATTTACCGGGATGTGGAAACCTTATCCGGTGCCGGGATTCCTATTTATATGACAAAGGGAAAGGGCGGAGGTATTTCGCTTTTGCCAGAATTTGTTTTGAATAAGACTATGATTACAGAAGCAGAGAGGGCGGATATCCTGTCCTCTCTTCATGCTATGCACGCAGTTGATTTACAAGAGGCTGGAACGGCACTTAATAAATTAGGTGCCATGTTCGGACGCACCAATGTGGATTGGATTGAAGTGGACTTTGGCTTTTGGGGAGATGGGGAAAAAGAAGCAGGTTATTTTGAATTGCTGAAAAAAGCAGTCTTAGAAAAACGTATAACACAGTTTCAATATGCAGCAACAGGAAGTGAGCAAAAACTTCGGACGGTAGAACCGCTCAAACTGGTTTTCAAAGGAAGTAACTGGTATTTGTATGCGTACTGCCGAATGCGCGAGGAGTGTCGCTTTTTCAAACTAAAAAGAATGCAGAACGTGAGTGTGACGGAGGAAAAATTTATGCGTCAGGCTCCGCAGAAGGTTTTACAAAATGAAAATATCTATGCTTCCCAGCCAAAGGTAAAAGTGACACTAAAGCTGGGCAGTCGTGTGGCGTATCGGGGAATGGATGATTTTCCCGAATGTGAGATTCTTGAGGATGGAAGTGCACTGGTTAGTGGTGAATTTATACAGGGGGATTGGCTGGTGGATACTTTGCTGGGATATGGTGAGCAGTGTGAAGTTATAGAGCCGGTGTGGCTGCGAGAGGCAGTGCAAGAGAAATTAAGGAAGCTGTTAATAAGATATGAAAATGAATTGTAGCAATTGAACTGCTTGGAGTTAAACAGCATAAGCCGAGAATGGAAAGGAGCATAGCGATGCACTTCATTGATGCAAAGGGAATTTTATCTTCCACAAATGGAATGAACATTTACCGTGGCTGTACCCATGGGTGTATTTATTGTGATGCCAGAAGCAAGTGCTATCAGTTTACTTATGAATTTGAGGATATCGAGGTCAAACAGAATGCGCCACAGCTGCTGGAACAGGCGCTGCGCTCCAAACGCAAAAAGTGCATGATTGGAACCGGAGCCATGTGTGATCCATATCTTCACTATGAAAAAGAACTGCAATTGACAAGAAAGTGTTTGGAGATTATCGACCACTATGAGTTTGGTGTAGCGATACAGACAAAATCAGATATGATTCTGCGGGATCTGGATCTGCTAAAAAGTATTCATAAGAAGGCAAAATGTGTAGTTCAGATGACGTTGACAACCTATGATGAGAACTTATGCAAAATAGTGGAGCCAAATGTGTGTACCACAAAGAGGCGATTTGAAGTATTGGAAGTCTTGCGGGATGAGGGAATACCGACTATTGTATGGCTGTCTCCGATTCTCCCATTTATCAATGATAAAAGAGAAAACATCGAGGGAATTTTGGATTACTGTATTCGCGCAAAAGTCTATGGCATCCTCTGTTTTGGGATGGGCGTGACTTTGCGAGAAGGTGATCGGGAGTATTTTTATGCGGCATTGGACAAACATTTTCCCGGACTTCATAAACGGTATCATGAGAAATACGGCTATGCCTATGAGGTAAATAGTGATCATCATGAATCGTTAATGGGTTTGTTGAAAACACGGTGCAAAGAGAATGGCATTGTGTGTGGTGTAAAGGAATGTTTTGAATATCTGCATGAATTTCCCGAGAAATATGAGCAGATGAGTTTGTTTTAAATGAAAAGACGGCTGAGGGTGATTTTTTGTAGGGAAATCTCTCTTGGCTTTTTTTGTGTTTAACTTGCATTTAGTTATACAAAACTGCTAAAAATAACTTTCAAAAGAAAAAAATAAATAACAAATGCAAAATATAGTTGACATATGCAAAATAAAGTATATAATGATGATTACAGGGGAAATGTAATTACAACAACCAACTGTGACTTGAGTTTAATTAGATGGCTTGCGAAGAGAATGATGGAGATTGAACTTAAGCACAGACAATTAGAAAAATTATGAAAGGAAGTGTATTCGTGAAGAATCTAAAATTAAAGCTGGCACGAATGGAGAAGGATTTGTCCCAAATTGATCTGGCAAAGCGTGTTGGTGTGACGAGACAGACCATTGGCATGATTGAAGCGGGAGATTATAATCCCACACTGAATTTGTGTATTGCAATTTGTAAGGAACTTGGGAAGACTTTGGATGATATCTTTTGGGAGGAGAATGATAATGTTTAAGAATAGTAAGAATAATTTAGATGAGATGCAGGAGAATAAGTTATTACACATTGAGAAAAATGGATGCTGGTTTGCATTTTGGGCGTTGCTTGCATCTTTGGTAATTCAGACAGCAGTTTCCAGAGAAAATCTTGTGGAGAGACTGGCGGGGGAGTGGCTTGTATTTATGTGTCTGGCTCTTTATCTTGGAGTGGCTTGTATTAAAAATGGTATTTGGGATCGTAAGTTAAAAGCAGATCCGAAGACCAATCTGCTTACCAGTTTGATTGCAGGTGTTGCAACCGGAATTATCACAGCTGTCATTAATTATATGGAGTTTCAGGTTGTTGAGGCGGCAATTTGGTGTGTAATCATTAATTTCTTTTTCGTATCTATTATCTGTTTTGTGGCATTGACATTGTGTACAGCAGTATATAAAAAGCGTTTGACTAAAATGGAAGAACAGTACGAAGAATAGTTTTTTTATATTAATCCAAGGGAAAAACTTTGGTTATCAAAGTGATTTTTCCTTGGATTAATCACGTTTTTTGAGGTTTTTATCTTGCTATTGCCTGACTTTACTATTATAATTAAAATATTAATTGTCATAATTTAGGACAAGGAAAATGGGATGGACAAAAGAAGGG
>CAZHGE010000120.1:0-6094 GCA_964531805.1 uncultured Lachnospiraceae bacterium | reverse complement strand
GTATAAACCAATTCCGGGACGTTTTAAGGATTATATTGCTATGCCAAAGGCGAATATGTACCAGTCCCTTCATACGACTCTGATTGGATTCAATGGCCAGCCGTTTGAAATTCAGATTCGTACTTATGAAATGCACAAGGCCGCAGAATATGGTATTGCAGCCCATTGGAAATATAAAGAAGCTTCTGATGGTAAAAAAGTACAGGCGCAGGAAGAAGAAAAGTTAGCATGGCTTAGACAGATTTTGGAATGGCAGACAGATATGTCCGATAACCGTGAATTTATGAATCTGTTAAAGAGCGATCTTGACTTATTTTCAGACAGTGTTTACTGTTTTACCCCGACAGGAGAAGTAAAGAATCTTCCGGCAGGAAGTACGCCAATTGACTTTGCCTATGCCATTCATAGTGCGGTTGGTAACCGAATGGTAGGTGCGAGAGTAAATGGTAAATTGGTGACCATTGATTATCAGATTGGCAATGGTGACCGCATTGAGATTATTACTTCACAGAATTCAAAAGGACCGAGCCGTGATTGGTTAAAGCTGGCGAAGTCTACACAGGCAAAGAATAAAATCAACCAGTGGTTTAAAAACGAATTCAAGGAAGAAAATATCACTAAGGGAAAAGAAATGTTTGCGGCATACTGTAAGGCGAAAACAGTAGATCTAATCGCGATTACAAAGCCCGAATACATTACTGCCATTTGTAAAAAATATGGTTTCCATGATTGGGATAGTTTAATGGCTGCCATTGGTCATGGTGGGCTAAAAGAAGGACAGATTATCAATAAGATGGTGGAATTTTATGACAGAGATCATAAAAAGACCGCCACAGACGAAGAAGTTTTAGCAACAGTTGCAGAAAATGCCCAAAACAAGCAGATGCTTCCACGAAGATCTAAGAGTGGTATTGTGGTAAAAGGAATCGACGATGTTGCCGTGCGTTTTTCCAAATGCTGTAGTCCGGTTCCGGGTGATGAGATTGTTGGATTTGTTACCAGAGGCCGTGGTGTATCCATTCATCGTACTGACTGTATCAACGTATTGAATCTGCCTGAATTTGACAGAGCAAGACTGATAGATGCAGACTGGCAGCAGACAGAAGGCGCTGAACGCGAGAAATATCTGGCAGAGATTATGATTTATGCCAATAATCGTAACGGTCTGCTTGCGGATGTTTCAAGAGCATTAACAGAAAAAGATATTGACATCTTAAGTCTGCATACCCGTATTAGTAAGCAGGGGGTTGCGACGATGGCGGTATCGTTTGAAATTTCAGGAAAAGAAGAATTAAACCGTATTATTGATAAGATTCGTAATATAGAGAGTGTGCGTGATATTGAGCGTACCACTGGTTAGGAGAAAATATGTCAGATTTAAAAATCGGAAGAATGATGTTAGGTGTCTGCCAGACAAACTGCTATTTTGTTTATCGTGAAGGCACAAATAAAGTGATTTTTATTGATCCGGCTGATTATGGTGAACAGATTTATCAGAGAATGAAGGATAATGGTTTTGAAATTGCAGCCATTCTGCTGACCCATGGACATTTTGATCATATTTGGGGCTGCTCTGCACTCAGAAGTAAGAGCAGTGCACCGGTTTATGCGTATGAAGGAGAAGAGGCTGTGTTACAGTCGGCTCATTTAAATGTTTCCGCAGATGCGGGACGTGCGTGTACCGTAAAAGCCAATACTCTGTTAAAGGATGGAGAAGAGGTTACGATTGAAGGCATGACATTTAAATTGATTGCCACACCGGGCCATACTCAGGGAAGCTGTTGTTACTATTTTGAAGAAGCAAAAATGCTTATCAGTGGGGATACTTTGTTTGAAGAATCCGTAGGAAGAACGGATTTGCCTACCGGAAGCATGGGAACGTTAGTACGTTCCATTAAAGAAAAGTTATTTGTACTGCCGGATGATGTAGTAGTATATCCGGGACATGGTGACAGTACAACAATCGGGCATGAAAAAACACACAATCCATTTATTTAAAGATAAAATAACAAAAAAGGACAAATGTAATGATAGTTGTAAAATGTAATAAGAATGATTTTGCATATGATGTTCATTCTTTGGTAAAAGCATTTTATCCGGCAGAAGAAGTGAAGGTTTTTGAAGAAGGGGAAAAATCCCTTTCTTCTGACTGCAATCTGCCGGAACTTTTTATTTCTTTTGAAGAAAACAAGATAGAGACAGTAGTTTTGCAGAATGGTGAGAAAAAACTTTGCAAAGAAACTACACTGGCAGGTGATTTATCACGTCCGGAATATAAAAATGCCTTAAAGCATTTGTTATATGGTATTCTATCTGAATTTACAGGAAAAGAACTTCCATGGGGCAATCTGACCGGAATCCGTCCGACCAAGATTCCGTATTCCATGTTGGAAGAAGGAAAAGAGCAGGATGAGATTATTGCATACATGAAAGAGATGTACAACTGCTCGGATAAAAAAGCACTGCTTGCATACGACATTGCGAAAAGAGAACGGGAGATTTTATCTCAGATCCATTATGAGCAGGGATACAGTTTGTACATCGGAATTCCTTTCTGCCCAACAACGTGTTTGTATTGTTCCTTTACTTCTTATTCGATTGCTTCCTGTCGTAATAAGGTGGATGACTACTTGACGGCTTTGGAAAAAGAAATCGATTATGTGGCAGAAGCATTTAAAGATAAGACTTTGGACAGTATTTACATTGGTGGGGGTACACCGACTACTCTGGAAGCGGAACAGTTGGACAGGCTGCTTTCTTATGTGGCTGCAAAGATTGATTTATCAACATCGCTTGAATATACTGTGGAAGCGGGACGTGCCGACAGTATTACAAGAGCAAAACTGGAAGTACTCAAAAAACATGGTGTAACAAGAATCTCCGTAAATCCGCAGACGATGAAAGAAGAAACCTTAAAACTCATTGGCAGAAGACATACAGTAGAGCAGGTAAAAGAGGCTTTCGCGTTGGCAAGAGAGATTGGTTTTGATAATATCAATATGGATTTGATTTTAGGTCTTCCCAATGAGACAAAAGAAGATGTAGAAGAAACTCTCCGTCAGGTAAAAGAATTAGATCCTGACAGTTTGACTGTTCATTCCCTTGCAATTAAGCGTGCATCAAAAATGAGCCAGTGGATACAGGAGCAGGGAATCCAGTGCCTCAATAATACGGACGAAACTATGGAAATGTCCGCATTAGCAGCGTCTGAGATGGATATGGAGCCGTATTACCTTTACCGTCAGAAGAATATGTCCGGTAATTTTGAAAATGTCGGTTATGCAAGGGAAGGAAAATACGGTATCTATAATATTCTCATTATGGAAGAAATGCAGTCCATCATAGCCCTTGGTGCTGGGACTGTTAGTAAGAATGTGATGGGTGAAGGGCGCATTGAACGTTGTGACAATGTAAAGGATGTGGATTTATATATTGCACAGATTGATGAGATGATTGAAAGGAAGAGGAAACTTTATAGTATTGCAAATAAGTAATAAATAATTTATATTACATGAAAGCCGTTGGGAGGCAAGGATTATCCAATCCATGGGTAATGCCCTAATCCAAATTTCCCATTAGCGGGTAGACAGTCGCATAGGTGGCTGTCTATTTTTGTCTAAACATTTTGATAATTCGTGAAAAATCAAATTCTAACATTTAGAAAAAATGTTAAAAATCATGTGTTAACATTTTGAAAATTCGTGATATACTTATAATAAGAAATTGGTAAAGGGAGTGTAGATGTGATTTTCAAACGAAAAATATACGATAAATTATTGGAATGGAAAAATTTATCAGCAGGAAGTTCAGCAGTTCTTTTAGAAGGAGCGAGACGTATTGGAAAGAGCACGATTGTGGAGGAGTTTGCTAAACAAGAATACGATGATTATATGATTCTTGATTTTGCAAAAGAAAACAAGGATATAAGAAATAATTTTATTGAAAACATGGATGATTTAGATACTTTTTTCAGAAATTTATTTCTATTAAAAGGCAGGCAGTTAAAAGGTGAAAAATGTGTTCTGATTTTTGATGAAGTGCAATTGTTTCCAATAGCAAGACAAGCGATTAAGTATCTCGTTGCAGATGGAAGATACGAATATATAGAAACCGGTTCCCTTATTAGTATCAGAAAGAATGTTCAAGATATTCTTATTCCATCAGAAGAATATCGAATTAAAATGTATCCAATGGATTTTGAGGAATATTTATGGGCTTTAGGAGATGATATAACCTATGAAACGATAAGAAATGCATTTGAAAAGAAGAAATCCTTGGGTGATGCGATTCATAGGAAGATTATGAAGCTTTTTCGGACATATATGGTTGTTGGTGGAATGCCGCAGGCAGTCGAAGCGTATGTAAATGGAAAAACCTTTGCACAAATTGATTTTATAAAGCGTAATATTTTAACATTGTATGAAGAAGATTTGGCGAAGTATGATATAGATAATCGTGAGAAAGCATCGATTATTTACAAAACAATTCCGGAGCAGCTTGAGAATAAGAATTCTCATTTCAAATTTTCGTTAGTAGATAAAAATGCCCGTTTTACTCATTATGTTGATGCAGTGAGTTTTATTGCAGAGTCAATGATTGGAAATAAATGTATCAATGTCACAAAACCAGAGGTGACGCTCGAATTGTTTTCTGACAGAAGTAATTTTAAACTTTATATGGGTGATACAGGACTTTTGGTAACGCAGATTATGAAGAGCAGAGAAGAAACCGATGAGAATTTATATAAGTCTTTAATTTTTGATAATTTGGGAATCAATCAGGGTATGATACTGGAAAATATGGTGGCACAAATGTTACGTGCTTCCGGACATGAATTATATTTCCATGAATATTTGTTTAAACCAGAAGGAAATGAGAAAGAAAAAAAGTACGAAATTGATTTTCTTATCATAAAAAAGAAAAAAATATGTCCAATTGAAGTAAAATCTTCTAATTATAAATCACATAAATCCTTTGATTATCTGATACAAAAATATCAGTTAAAAATGGAAGATAGGTATATTGTTTATACAAAGGATCTTAAGTATGAAGATGGTATTATGTATATTCCAATTTATATGACAATGTTTCTTTAAAGACGAATAGAGAAAAAAGATGATTAAATTAGATTAGTGGGGAATAAGAGAATTTAACAAGAAAAGAAAATGTTAAGTGTAATGTTTATACAAGGAAAACATGTTTTTTTTTGAAAACAGTTTTCCTTTTTTCGTATATTCTGTTAAAATAGAGTGGGTTTATTTTATTATAGTGAAAGAAGGACATAATAATGGCATTAAGTAAGAAACCGGTTACCGGAATGAAGGATATTCTGCCGGCTGAGATGCAGATTCGTGATTATGTAATTGGTGTAATCAAGGAAACATACGCTCAGTTCGGTTTTACAAACATTGAGACACCCTGTGTAGAAAACATTGCGAATTTAAGTAATAAACAGGGCGGCGAAAATGAGAAACTGATTTTTAAGATTTTAAAAAGAGGAGAAAAACTGAATTTAGAGACTGCTCAGTCTCAGGATGATCTGACAGACAGTGGACTTCGTTATGATTTAACCGTACCTCTTGTAAGATTTTATTCAAACAATGCAGCCAATTTGCCATCTCCATTTAAGGCATTACAGATTGGACCGGTATGGCGCGCGGACAGACCACAGAGAGGACGTTATCGTCAGTTCTATCAGTGCGACATTGATATTTTGGGTGAGCCATCCAACTTGGCAGAAATTGAACTGATTACAGCAACAACAACAACGCTTGGTAAACTTGGTTTTAAGAACTTTGAAATTCGTATCAATGAGAGAAGAATCTTAAAGGCAATGGCTCAGTACAGCGGATTTCCGGAAGAATCCTATGATACCGTATTCATTATCTTAGATAAGATGGATAAGATTGGCTTGGATGGTGTTGCTGAGGACCTTGCCAATAATGGTTTTGCGCAGGAGAGCATTGACAAGTATTTGTCTTTATTCAAAGGCATCGAAGAACACAAAGCAGATGGTCTTGCTTACCTTGCAGATACATTGGGAGACTGCTTAGATGCAGAAGTAAAAGAAAATCTAGCACAGATTATTGAAAGC
>CAZHGE010000119.1:0-6096 GCA_964531805.1 uncultured Lachnospiraceae bacterium | reverse complement strand
TTTATTAACTGTATAAGAAACTTAAAAATGTGTCTACTTTTTGTTGACTAGTGCATTTCCCACTTTTTTCTTGAATTTCATAGGCATAACGGGGTATAGGAGACTTATTTTTCTATATATACCCCATTAGTTAACATAACACACAGTCCATCTAAAAAACACCGCAGTCCAGATTCATAACCCAAACTGCGGTGCATATTTCTTATTTATTTGCGACGAAGTTTACTTCGTTGCCTTCTTAGCTTCTTTTGCTTCTAAAGCTTTGTCTGTAGGTTTTACAAGTACAAGGCTTAAGATTAATGCAACAATGTAAAGAGCAATTGTTACATATAATACTGTCTGATATCCTGTAGGGTTAACCATGTTACCATCTACTTCGATTTCTGTACCGAAGTGGCTTACAATCCAAGATGCCATCTGGTTACCTGTAAGACCAGCAAATGCCCATGCGGATAATGTAATACCGTGGATTGCACTGATGTTACCCATTCCGTAATGGTCAGATAACAGTGTAGGTACGTTAGAGAAACCACCGCCGTATCCTGCGTTAACCATGAAGATCAAAGCAAGTACTAATACGATGAGTACAGGGTTGCCTGCACCATTCTCGATACCGCCTGTTAAAATTACAGCCCCTGTTAATACGATAGAAATAATGAAGATTAATTTGTAAATAGTATTTCTATCTTTCATAGTATCAGCCCAAGCAGAGAAACCAAGACGTCCGCCTGCATTGAAGATAGCAGATACAGTAGAAATAATACCTACCATACCGGCAAGGCCAAGACATTTAACCATCATTTTTTCCTGAGAGATTAAAGCAAGACCACAAGTAATGTTGATATAGAACATTAACCAAATACCAATGTAGTTTCCGATTGGTTTTGTCTTGATTGCATCCATGATGCCTGGTCCTTTTTCTTCCTTAGCAGGCTCATGCCATCCGTCTGGTTTCTTTAATAATAAATGTCCAACAAACATCATTACAAAGTAAACACAAGCAAGGATAATGAACATCTTGTAGATGCCGCCTTCACCAAGGTTTGCAAGCATAGCCTGCATGATAGGGCTTGCGATTGCTTTCGCTGCACCGAATCCTGCGACTGCAAGACCAGTTGCAAGACCTTTTCTATCCTGGAACCAGAGCATGAGTGTCTTAACAGGAGAAAGATAACCTGTACCAAGACCAATACCCATGATCAGACCATAACATATGTAAATACCGATTAACGCAAGAATATTTCCCGGATTCTGTCCGCCGTACCAAATAAAGAAACCTGTACCAGCCATACCTGTTGCAAAACAGATCGTAGCAATCAGGGAAGATTTATGGATATCCTTTTCTACAACGTTACCTAAGAATGCTGCTGACATTCCTAAGAAGAAAATTGCAAAACTGAATGCCCATTCTGTAGCGCCCTTAGAAAATCCAATATAATCTGCGATTTCCTGGCTGAAAATAGACCAACAATAAACAGTACCGATACTGCAATGAAGCAGCAGAGCCGGGATTGCTGCACGAACCCATTTGTTTGTACGCCAGCCGCCGGATTTCTTAACATTTTCACTCATAGCTTTTACATCCTTTGTCTTATTTTTTATTTATCTGTGCTCTCTCATTGCATAAGATACCCTCATAAGAGCCCAAACACACCATATTATACACCCCGTAAATTCTTGTTTCAAGATAAAAGGTTGGAAATAATGTATTTTTCCAAGTCCAATTTTGGGCATTATATGCCAAACCACATCACTTATTCATTCTGTTTTTTCAAATGAATCCGCTCCTGTTTGGGAGTTACCCCTTTTATCTTTTTATAAGTACGGATAAAATGGCTGGAATCGTAAAATCCCGTTTCCTGTGCAATATAATCAAGATTATAATCCGTATTGAGCAAAAACTCCTGTGCACGCAGCACCCGGATATAATTGATATAATCCTTGCAGGACCTTCCATAGGTCTCGTGGAATTTTCTGGCAAAATAGGAATAACTCATATGGCACATATCCGCCAGCCTTTCCACCGATAAAGGCTCACTGGCATGCGCATCAATATATTCTAGAATTTCAAAAAAGAATGGCTGGCTATCTACTTCATTTGAAGGAACCTGATGCCGTTTTTGAAGTGTCCGCATAACGCCTACTAACAAGGTACATAAATATGACTGTATCTGTAGATAATGAAGAGGCTCTTTTTTCTCAAACTCTCTCACAACATTACGAATCAAAAAATCTGTTCCTTCCAATTCCATCTCATCACACCTAAAACAAGAGCAGATTGTTTCTTTTTCAATCGGTCGAGTAAAATAGCGTCTTAACTGGGACGCATATACCTGCGGAATATGAAGCGCCTGAATGTCAAATTTAATCACCGCATATTCCGTATGCTCATCTGCAATCCTGACCTTATGAAACTGCAGCGGATAAATAAATGTCATCTCTCCCTTTCTGATTACTTCAGTCTTCTTATCGGAAATAATCTTTAAAGAGCCTTCCATCACATATAAGATTTCACAATAATAATGCCAGTGCATAGGCGCCCCTGCCATCGTAGTTGTAAAAATATCATATGGCTGATTGAGCACATCAATAAATTCAAATAAATCCATACCGCACTCCCATACGTTTTTTTCTGATTATACACCCGTCTACATTTCAAGAAAATATATTTGTACAATTTTTATCCCCTCTTGTAATAGAAAACCACGCCTCAAAAAAATATGATAACCTCAGGCAGTTGAAAGTTGCGCATACATCTTTTTTCCATCAACAGCCTCAAAAAGATTATAAAAAATAAGGAGATTGCCATGTACAGAGAACATTTCAAGCAGCACCTGACCGAAAGCCTGATTCCATTTTGGAATAACTTAGAAGATACAAAAAACGGTGGATTTTACGGCACGGTTGATAAAA
The DNA here is from genome assembly GCA_964531805.1 of uncultured Lachnospiraceae bacterium. Lineage (GTDB taxonomy): Bacteria > Bacillota > Clostridia > Lachnospirales > Lachnospiraceae > RGIG8767. Next base: position 3,183 of record CAZHGE010000119.1, on the reverse strand, counting down.
ACTTGCAAATTATTGAAAACAGTTCAAAAGGTGTCATTTTAAACAACCGCATTCTTTGGTTTTATTCTAACGCATACCGTTTGTTAAAAGACCCTGTGTTATTAGAAAAAGCAGATCATGCTTTTCACTTCTTATGTGAGCACTGCTATGATGTAGAATACAAAGGTGTATACTGGTCCGTTGCCTATGACGGCATTCCTTTAGATACTACAAAACATACCTACAACCAGGCTTTTGCCATTTATGCTCTTTCATCCTATTATGAAGTCAGCCAAAATCAAACCGCCTTGGATTTGGCATATTCTATCTTTAATATTATTGAAGAAAAATGCAAGGATAAAAATGGATATTTAGAAGCTTTCACACATGACTTCAAACCAATTGAAAACGACAAGTTATCTGAAAACGGTGTAATTGCAGACCGGACGATGAATACACTTCTTCACGTAATGGAAGCGTACACTGAATTGTATCGTGTAGATGCTTCACCCGGTGTTGAAAAATCGATTTATCAAATTTTAGATTTGTTTAAAGACAAAATATACAATCCGGTGCGTCAGCGATGCGATGTCTTTTTTGACAACGACTATCACTCCTTAATTAATTTGACTTCTTTTGGCCACGATATAGAAACCGCCTGGCTTATGGACCGGACCTGTGAGATTATCAGTGACAAATCCTATCAACAAATGCTGACACAGATAACCGATACCCTTACTACTGCAGTTTACAATTCAGCCTACGATTTTGAGAATCACGGATTGTTTAACGAAAAAGAAAACAATACCACTGACCAGCAGAAAATCTGGTGGGTACAGGCAGAATCCGTAGTTGGATTTTACAACGCTTATCAAAAACATCCAGAGACCACAGAATATTTATCCGCTGCGGAAAATATCTTTTCGTTCATTCTCGAAAAAATGGTGGATAAAAAAAGCGGCGAATGGTTTGAAAGTATTCGTCCAGATGATACAATTGATAATGAAAAAGGAATGGCGCATGCTTGGAAATGCCCATATCATAATGGGCGTATGTGCATCGAAATGATGCAGCGCCTTGCCAGTTAAGGAGGAAAGCAAAATGAAACCAGTAAACCCAAATGCAACACAAAAAGCACACGAATTACTCGATTATTTATATGAAACTGCCGGCAAAAAAATCATTACCGGACAACATACCCAGACTAATCCTATGGAAGAGATTACCTATATTGAAGAATTAACCGGCAAATCTCCTAAATTACGTGGTTTTGAAATGCTGGCTTATTCTCCTAATATTAATTATGGTGACGCATCCAAACCATGTCTGGATGAAATCTATGATAATCGTGGTACGATGGATACTGCTCTGAAATGGGCAAAAGAAAGCGATGGTATCGTTACCCTGTCCTTCCATTGGTATTCTCCACTTGGCGGCAGGGACAAAAGTTTTTATGCGGAACATACAGATTTTGATGCATCCAAAATATTAGAAGCCGACAGCGCAGAGCGCAAAGCCTTTTTCCACGATATGGATATTATTGCAGAAGAATTAAAACGCTTTCAAGATGCCGATATTCCTATTCTCTGGAGACCTTTCCATGAATCTGACGGCACATGGTTTTGGTGGGGTGCTAAAGGTCCTGCTGTTGCAAAAGAACTTTACATACTGATGTATGAACACTACACCCATGTCCATCATCTTAATAATCTTTTATGGGTATGGAACTGCCGTACAAAAGACGGCTATCCCGGTGATGAATATGTGGATGTAATTTCCGTTGATATCTATTTGCCTGAATATGCACCAACTGATTACGCATCAGATTATGAAGCACTCTGCCGTGAAACCACTGCAAACAAGGTGGGGGCTCTTGCGGAAGTGGGATACATGCCCGATATTCATATGCTTGAAAAATCCCATATTCCCTGGGCTTACTATATGACCTGGTCAAAAGAGTTCTGTATCGGTGAACAATATAACTCTGTAGACAATGTAAAAGCGATGTATCAAAGTGATTATGCCATTACTTTATAAAGCAAACCTGAATGCCTAACCCTAGTCCGCTTTTTTAATCAATATATTAAAATAATAATAAAAAGTAGTCCCCCATGAGTAAATATAAAATGTTAAGCCCTGAAGTTCCCAATATGCCTTGGCAGGATGCACCTGCAAATCTTATAAATGCCCCAATGTGGCGTTATAGTGAAAATCCCGTTATCAACCGCAATCCGGTAAAAGGAGTTACCAGAATCTTTAACAGTGCTGTTATGCCTTATGAAGATGGTTTTATCGGTGTATTCCGTGGAGAACAGGTCAACGGAATCCCCCATATCTATTTAGGAAAAAGCAAGGATGCTCTTAACTGGGAATTCTGTGAAGAAAAGATTCCTTTTGTAGATGAAAACGGTGAACCCTTTATGCCAAGATATGCCTATGATCCACGCCTTGTAAAAGTAGAGGACACTTACTATATCATTTGGTGTCAGGACTTTTATGGCCCTTCCATTGGAATTGCAAAAACACAGGATTTCAAAAAATTTGAGCGGTTAGAAAATCCATTTCTTCCACATAACCGTAATGCCGTTCTATTTCCTCGTAAAATAAATGGTAATTACGTTATGCTGTCCCGACCATCCGATGATGGTCATACTCCTTTCGGTGACATTTTCTTAAGCGAAAGCCCTGATATGGTTTACTGGGGAAAACACCGCCATGTAATGTCAAAGGGAAGTGAATGGTGGGAATCCCTTAAAATCGGAAGCGGTGCTGCTCCTATTGAAACCTCGGAAGGCTGGCTGCTGTTCTATCATGGCGTAGTGAATACATGTAACGGATATGTTTATTCTATTGGCGGTGCCATTTTAGACATTGACAATCCTTCTATTGTAAAATACCGCTGCGAAAACTTCTTATTAACACCGGAAAAGTGGTACGAAGAACAAGGCTTTGTTCCTAATGTATGCTTCCCATGTGCGACCATCCATGATTCTGCTACCGGAAGAATCGCCATTTATTATGGTGCTGCGGACAGTTATGTAGGTCTTGCCTTTACGAAATTAGATGATATTATCGACTACATCAAAGAGCATAGTGTTTTAACTTCAGAGGATACTGAAATAGGAAGAAGATAGGCCCCGGCCTATCTTCTCAGACTGTAGACAAAGTCCCGACCTGACCGGTCGGGCTTTTCTATTCCGTGAA
>CAZHGE010000118.1:0-6142 GCA_964531805.1 uncultured Lachnospiraceae bacterium | reverse complement strand
GTTATCCAAACCTTTTAGTAAATGGTACTACTGGTATTGCGGTAGGTATGGCTACAAATATTCCACCTCATAATCTCCGTGAAGTAATTAGTGCTGTTGTTAAGATTATTGATAATCGCGTGGAAGAAGACAGAGATACGGATATTGAAGAAGTACTTCCACTTGTAAAAGCACCTGATTTTCCAACAGGAGCTGTTATTTTAGGTACAAGAGGTGCGGAAGAAGCTTATCGTACCGGTCGTGGTAAAGTTATTGTTCGTGCCGTTACAAATATTGATACTCTTCCAAATGGTAAGTCACAGATTATTGTTACTGAATTACCATATATGGTAAATAAAGCAAAGTTAATTGAAAAGATTGCTGAGCTTCATAAAGAAAAGAAAATTGATGGTATTACAGATCTTCGTGATGAATCATCTCGTGAAGGTATGCGTGTAGTCATTGAATTACGCCGTGATGTAAATGCCAATATTGTATTAAAAAAATTATATAAACATACACAGCTGCAGGATAGCTATGGTATGATTATGCTTGCTCTTGTTAATAATGAGCCTAAGATTATGAATCTTCTGGATATGCTTACATATTATTTAAAGCATCAGGAAGATGTAGTAACCAGAAGAACAAAATATGATCTTAATAAAGCAGAAGAACGTGATCATATTTTACAAGGTTTGTTGATTGCACTTGATTATATTGATGAAGTAATCAAGATTATGAGAAGTTCAAAAAATACTCAGGAAGCAAAAGAACGCTTAATGGAACGTTTTGGACTTACAGAAGTACAAGCTCAGGCAATTGCGGATATGAGACTCCGTCAGTTAACAGGTTTGGAAAGAGAAAAGATTGAAAACGAACACCAGGAATTAATAGCAAAAATTGCAGAATTAGAAGCAATTTTAGCAGATGAAAAATTATTGCTTGGTGTAATTCGTGAAGAAATTATGGAAGTATCGGATCGATTTGGTGATGACAGAAGAAGCCAGATAGGTTATGATGAGTCTGATATCAGTATGGAAGATTTAATTCCTAATGAAAATACAGTTATTGCTATGACTAGTCTTGGTTATATCAAACGTATGACAGTGGATAATTTCCATTCACAAAATCGTGGAGGAAAGGGAATTAAAGGTATGCAGACCATTGAAGATGATTATATTGAAGATCTGCTTATGACTTCTACTCATAATTATCTGATGTTCTTTACCAATATGGGTCGTGTATACCGTATGAAAGCTTATGAGATTCCAGAAGCAGGAAGAACTGCAAGAGGAACAGCTATTGTTAATCTCTTACAGCTTAATCCGGGAGAAAAGATTTCAGCATTGATCCCAATTGAAGATTATGATGAAAATAGAAATCTCTTTATGGTAACTAAAAAAGGTATTGTAAAGAAAACTTCTATTATGGAATACAGCAACATCCGTAAGAATGGTCTTGCAGCTATTAATCTTCGTGATGATGATGAATTGATTGAAGTTAAGAGTACGGATAGAGATACTCATATTTTCCTTGTAACCAAATATGGTATGTGTATACGCTTTAAGGAGACAGATGTCAGAGCAACTGGTCGAATGACTATGGGTGTCATCGGTATGAATTTAGATGATGGTGATGAAATTGTAGGTATGCAGTTAGATCACCAGGGAGATTCTTTACTGATTGTATCTGAAAATGGATTAGGAAAACGTACTTACTTAGAAGAATTTAAGATACAGTATCGTGGTGGTAAGGGTGTTAAGTGTTATAAAGTAACAGATAAGACCGGCTATGTAGTTGGTGTTAAAGCGGTTACAGATGAACATGAGATTATGATGATTACTACAGAAGGAATTATTATTCAGCTTCGTATGGAAGATATTTCTACTTTAGGCAGAATTACTTCTGGTGTGAAGATGATTAATCTAGATTCTAAAGTAAAAGTTGCTAAGATTGCTAAAGTTAGGGAAAAAGTTTCTGACGGCACTCAGGAATTAAGCGATGATGAAATAAAAGAAAGTGAACAGGAAAGCGGTGACGAAGGTGTCGCTGAAAGTGAAACACTGGACGAATAATTAAGAATAAGCGCCCTTTAGTCTGACTAAAGGGCGTTAAAAATTCATAAAAATATTATGAATTTTAGGAGTTTATATGAATTGGAATGAATTATTATCGGGTGACCGTATAAGAAGTTTTCAAAAAAGTACTACAACAAGAGATTTGCGCACGGAATTTGAGAAAGATTACCATAGAATTATTGGAAGTGCCTCTTTTAGAAGATTACAGGATAAAACTCAGGTTTTTCCTCTTGATAAAAGCGATTATATTAGAACCCGTCTGACTCATTCTTTAGAAGTTTCTTCTTTTGCAAGATCATTAGGACAGAATGTGGGAGAAAAAATTATCCGGGAGAAAAAAGATCCTTCTTTTACTATGCAGATGAAAGAAGATATTTGTACAATTTTGCAATGTGCAGGACTTTTACATGATATAGGAAATCCACCTTTTGGACATTTTGGAGAAACCGTCATTCAGGATTGGTTTAAGGATAATCTTCCTTTACTTTATTTTAATGGAAAGCGTGTAATAGAAGTTTTATCCAATCAGATGCAGAATGATTTTTATCATTTTGAAGGAAATACCCAGGCACTCCGCGTGGTTTCTAAACTTCATTTTTTAGTAGATGAAAACGGAATGAATTTAACAAAAGCACTCTTAGGAACGATTATTAAGTATCCTGTTTCTTCTGTAGAAATTGATAAAAAAAGTGGTGATATCCGTACTAAAAAGATGGGATATTTCTATGCGGACAGAAATACTTTTGAAAATTTACAGACATCACTTTCTACTAATGGAAAACGTCATCCGCTTGCATTTTTATTGGAAGCAGCAGATGATATTGCTTATAAAACAGCGGATATAGAAGATGCATTGAAAAAAGGATGTATTTCCTACAGTCTTTTACTGAATGAATTGAAAAAACGTATGGAATCCGGTGATGAAAATAATGATTATGGTAAAATGATTGGTATTTTGGAAAAGAAATATGATAAGGCTTTAAGAAATGGGTATGAACAACCGGATGTATACGCAGTACAGAACTGGGTGGTAAGTATTCAGGGGAATATGTTATTTGCTGCATCGGATAATTTTATCGATCATTATGATGAAATTATGGCTGGTACTTATAAAAAGGATCTTTTTTATGGTACTGGCGTGGAAAAAATGATGAAAGCAATGGGAGATATAGCATATCAATATGCTTTTATATCAAAACCAATTTATAAATTGGAAATAGCTGCTAAGTCTATTCTTGATTTTTTACTGGACAAATTTGTAGATGCGGTATTATATTACGATACGGAAGTAAAACTTTCTGATATACATACAAAATGGATTTCTCTTATATCGGAAGATTATAAGAGAATCTACCATCATTTTTCAAAAGATTGTTCAGAAGAAGAAAAATTATACCTTCGTTTGCTTTTGGTAACAGATTATGTTTGTGGAATGACGGATAATTTTGCAAAGAATTTGTATCAGGAATTAAAGGGGATAATATAAAATTAGTATTTGTGAATGATCATAAGCTACATAATCAATGTAACTTGTTGATTCTATATATTTTAATTATGAGGAGAGGAAAAAATGGAATCGTATGAGATACTAAAGGATTTGGCGATTATTGTAATTGCTGCGAAATTTATGGGAATTGTTGCCCGTAAGTTAAAAGCTCCACAGGTTGTAGGAGAAATTGTTGCCGGACTTTTAATTGGTCCTTGTGTATTAGGAATTGTACAACAGTCAGATTTCTTAGTACAAATGGCAGAAATAGGTGTTATTTTACTTATGTTTTCTGCCGGTTTGGAAACCAATTTGAAGGATTTGTTAAAAACAGGACCGATTGCTTTATTAATTGCCTGTGCCGGTGTATTTGTTCCACTGGTTGGCGGTACTTTGCTTTATATGGGATTTTATGGAGTGGCTCCATGGGGTTCAGAAAAATTCTTCACAGCTGTATTTATAGGTGTTATTATGACAGCAACATCTGTCAGCATTACGGTGCAGTCCTTAAAGGAATTAGGTAAGTTAAAAGGAAAAGTAGGTACAACAATTTTAAGTGCTGCTATTATTGATGATGTAATTGGTATTATTGTTCTTACTTTTGTCATTGCATTTAAAAATCCGGAAACAAAACCATCATCTGTTGTGATCAACACATTGCTGTTCTTTGCATTTGCATTGGTAGTTGGTTTTATTTCTTACAAAATATTTAAATGGGTGGATAACCGTTATCCGCATACAAGACGTATTCCAATTGCCGGTTTGGCTTATTGTCTGGCTTTATCTTACATAGCAGAATCTTATTTTGGAATCGCAGATATTACAGGTGCTTATGTAGCCGGTATTATTCTTTGTTCTATTCGTGATTCAGAATATATTGCAGAAAAGATGGATATCAATTCCTATATGTTATTTGGTCCGGTTTTCTTTGCAAGTATCGGTCTTAAAACCAACATTGATAATATAAATGGAGACATTTTATTATTTTCTATTGGTTTTGTAATTGTAGCATTGATTACAAAAATTATAGGATGTGGAATTGTATCGCGCTTATGCCGTTTTAATACAATGGATTCATTAAAAATAGGTATTGGTATGATGACCAGAGGGGAAGTAGCATTAATCGTATCCCAGAAAGGTCTTGCAGTTGGACTTCTTTCACCGGTATATTTTACATCCGTTATTTTATTAATCATTGTATCTTCCATTTCGACACCAATTTTACTGAAATTGTTGTTTAATAAAGAAGATGCAGGTGATCCAAGACGTGAGAATAGTGCATTCTTGTATAAACAGGAACGCGAAGAGGCATGAAACATGAAACAAGAGAAGAAAATCTAAGTCTGTAAAAAACACAGACTAATATTTTCTAAATCTCATGTTGAAGAATGCCATAGGCATTCTTCCTTCATAATTAAATTTTTAGGAGGGTAATGTTATGAAAATCGGTATTATGGGCTATGGTAACTTAGGGCGTGGCATTGAATGTGCCATTAAGCAGAATCCGGATATGGAACTTGCAGCAGTATTCAGCCGTAGAGATCCTTCCACAGTAAAGATCTTAACAGAAGGCGTAAAAGTATATCCTGTAGATGATGCTGTTAAGATGAAGGATGAAATTGATGTTTTAATCCTTTGTGGTGGTAGTGCGACAGATCTTCCTGTTCAGACACCGGAATATGCAAAGTATTTTAATGTAGTAGACAGTTTTGATACACATGCAAGAATTCCGGAACATTTTGCAAATGTAGATGCAGCTGCAAAAGAAAATGGAAACATTGCAGTGATTTCCTGCGGATGGGATCCAGGAATGTTTTCGTTGAATCGTTTATATGCAAACTGCATTTTACCACAGGGTAATGATTATACATTTTGGGGAAAAGGTGTAAGCCAGGGACACTCCGATGCAATCCGTCGTGTAGAAGGTGTAAAGAACGGAAAACAGTATACAATTCCTGTTGAAGCTGCTCTCGAAAAAGTAAGAAATGGCGAAAATCCGGAACTTACAACACGTGATAAACACATTCGTGAATGCTTTGTTGTAGCAGAAGAAGGCGCTGATAAAGCAAGAATTGAAAAAGAAATCAAAGAAATGCCAAATTACTTTGCTGATTATGATACAATCGTTCACTTCATTACAGAAGAAGAACTGGCAAGAGACCATAGTGGAATCCCTCATGGCGGCTTCGTAATCCGCAGCGGTAAAACAGGATGGAATGAGGAACATAACCACATCATTGAATACAGTTTAAAGTTAGATTCTAACCCAGAATTCACAGCTTCTGTAATTGTTGCCTGCGCAAGAGCAGCATACCGCATGAAAAAGGAAGGCATGACAGGATGTAAGACAATCTTTGACATTGCACCTGCATACATGAGCCCGCTTGATGGTGCAGAATTAAGAGCACATATGTTGTAATAGAAAGTTACTTATATTGTGAAGGATTTAAGTTAATATATGTTGTAGATTTTGAAAGGCACCTTGTTGAGGTGCCTTTTTTCTTTTTTAGGAGGTGATGGGATAAAATTTGTGATTTTATAGATTTTATCCCACTTATATATATCATATTAGAAAATATAAAATAGAAGACAGCTTATT
>CAZHGE010000117.1:0-6282 GCA_964531805.1 uncultured Lachnospiraceae bacterium | reverse complement strand
TGAAGTTGCACCATTATATGAAGAGTTAGATGCAGTAACATTACATTTGATGGATGTTAATATTGAAAAAGAACATGAAATGGAACAAGTTTGTAATGCGTTAGAATTTGGTGCCATGGCACTTATGCTTATTTTAACAATTGCTATTGTTTTAATTTCAAGAAAAATAAGCGTTATAATTGCAACAGGAATTGCAAAACCTTTAACAGAATTAGGGGAAAGACTGGTAGAATTTGAAAAAGGAGATATTTCTTCTCCATTCCCGCATTATCATGACGATGATGAAGTGGGAGATATGGTAGCAGTTGTTTCTGCAACAACAGCCAAATTGCAGAAGATTTTTGAAGATTTGGAACATCTGTTGAATGAAATGGCAGATGGAAACTTTAATATAATAACAGCTTGCGAAGAAGAGTATATTGGTGAATATAATGGCTTGTTAATGGCAATTCGTCAGATGAACCGCAAGATGGATACAGCACTTAAAGATGTAAGATATGCATCTGAAAATGTATCTATAGGTTCTTCTAATATGGCTGAAGGCGCACAGGCATTGGCCGAAGGCGCAACTGATCAGGCCGCTTCTGTTGAAGAAATGCAGGCAACTATGACTGAACTGACAAATGGATTGGAAAGATGTGCTGTTGATGTGAATGAAGCATACAATAAAGCACAAGAGAGTGCAGTAGAAGCTGAAGCAAGTCAGTCTGAAATGAAAAAATTAGTATCTACTATGGAGAGTATCAGCGATACTTCAAGCAAGATTGAAAGTATTATTGGTGAAATTGAGGATATTGCAGCTCAGACCAATTTACTTAGTTTAAACGCTTCCATTGAAGCTGCAAGAGCAGGGGATGCAGGACGTGGATTTGCAGTAGTAGCAGATCAAATTCGTATACTTGCAGAACAGAGTGCAAAATCTGCAGTGAACACTAGAGAACTGATTGAAAGTTCTGTGAGCCAAATTAATGAAGGTAGTCAAATAACATTAAAGACAGCCGAAGTTTTGAAGGGTGTAGTAACATCTGTAAAAGATATTGCGGATATTTCTAAAACATTAAGTGAGAATATCAAAGTACAGGTAGAAGCTATCGAACAGGCTGACGAGGGAATGAACAGAATTTCTGAAGTTGTACAGAATAACTCAGCAACAGCAGAGGAGTCGTCTGCAACTAGTGAAGAATTGTCAGCACAGGCAATAAGCATGGATGAATTGGTAGCAAAATTCCAATTAAGAGATTAATGAAAAGGGGTGGCATCGAAAGATGTCACCTCAAATCATGATAAAAAACAAAAAGGTTTAGTGAATATCTTTTCAAATACTATTTGGAAAGATATTCAGTGCATCTTTTTTACGGAGGATAAGCATGGATAAAAAGAAGTATTCTTGGAAGAACAAGAGACAATGGATAGTATTAAGTGTTGTTGCAGCCTTGATGTTAACAATTATGCCAATGCATAAGATGCAGGTAAGAGCAGAAGAAAAGATAATTCGTGTTGGTTATGATGCGAATTCGAATTTTATTCAGTATGATGGGCATGAATACTATGGATATGGAGTAGAATATCTGGAAAAAATTGCAGAGTACACAGAGTGGGAATATGAATATGTCAAAGATGAAAGCTGGCATGGTTCTTTAGATAAACTTCGTAATGGAGAGATAGATTTACTTTGTACTGTTCATTATACAAGAGATAGAGCGCAGGAGTTTCTTTTTTCATCTATTCCATTGGGATATGAAACATCACTGCTATATTCTATGCCCGATAGTTCCATTTCTTATCAAGATTTTGATGCTATGCAAGGTTGCAAGATAGGGTTGTTGAGAGAAAGTTATTCAGCACAGGAATTTGAGTCATATGCAGCACAAAAGGGAGTTTTGTTTGAAAGTGTATATTATGAAAGAGAAAATCTAATGATGGCAGCACTGGAAACAGGTGCTATTGATATGATGGTTGTTGGTAGTAGATATGCGAATCCAGATTTAAAATTAATTGATAATTCAGGAGCAAATGCATTCTTTTGTATATCTGGAAAAGATAATCAGGCATTGGTTGAAGAGATAAACAATGCTCTTCAGCAGATTATGTTTGATATTCCTACATTTGAAGGTAAATTAAATGAGAAATATTTTGGACACAGTGCAATTACGAGTTCACCTTTGTATACTAAAGAAGAATTGGAATATATAGAGAGTCTTGGAACGATTAAGATTAAGCTGATCCAAAATCAGAAACCTTCCTGTTATATAGAAGATGGAGAAACAAAGGGCGTTTGGGCTGAGCTTATTAAACTTTTAGCAAAAAAAAGTGGAATTGATTTTGTGTTAGAGGGTGCAGAATCGGAAGTGTATTCCAGTGAGACTTATAAGCAATATTTGGAAAATGATTATTTGTTGCTTCGTACGCAAAAAGCGATGGAGTATATGGGAAATTTAGAAGGAACAAAAGTTTCGAATCCTATTGCAGAGGTTTCTTTGTCATATGTAAAACGTCAGGAAGCATTTATAGAAGATAAATATGTTTCTCATGTCATTGCAACAACAAGGGACTTAGAGTATTTAGAACCTTTATTATTGGAAGAAAATCCAGATTATGAAATTAAATACTATGAAGATGTAAAAACATGTTTGGAAACTCTTTTAAACAAAGAAGCAGGTATCGTTATTCAGAACAGTCTGCGCGTAAGTTATTTGATGCAGAAACCTGATTTTGCAGATAAACTTGCCATTGTTCCAGGTGGTAATCATGGAAGTGATGTTTGTATTGTTGCAAGTGAAGACCAGGAAATGTTAATGAATATCATGAATAAGGCAATTCATCATATTTCAGATTCTGAAATCAATGAAATTATAGAACGTGAATTACTTATGAACCCATATCCAATAGAGATTGCTGATTTTTGGTATCAGTATTGGGAGTGGATTATATTTATTACATTTATCGTGGCTGTGGCATTAGTTATGTATGCGTTACTTACCAATAGAATAGCTAATTATAAAGTTGAAAAAAAGGAATACGAATTACTGCAGAAAAAAATACAGTTGGATGAGATTACCGGTTTATATAATCGAACTTATTTCTTTGAATTAGCAAGAGAGTTAATTGATAAAACAAGAGAAGAGATGTGTATTGTAACCATGGATGTTTCTAATTTTAAGGTTGTAAATGAACTCTATGGAATAAATGCTGGAGATGAATTATTAAAAGAACTGGCAAAACAGTTACTAGATATTGGTAAAAAATATGAAATGATTCCTGCCCGTTTTATGGCAGACCACTACTATATGTGTATGTCTAAAAAAGACTTTGAAAGAATTGACTTCCCAAAGAGTTTTAAGACCTTTTTGGAAGATATGGATATCAAAGTAGTTTATGGAGTATTTATTGTGGAAGATGGAAATTCCATGCCTGTAAATGTTATGTGTGACAGAGCTTTTGCTGCTGCCCATGACAAAACATACAAGTATGTAGAATATATTCATTTTTACAATGATTTGGAACATAAACAGATTATGGTGGAGCAGGAGATTGAAAACGAAATGGAAAAGGCGTTAGAAGAGCGTCAGTTTTATATCGTAGTACAGCCTAAATATAATTCTGTATCAGAAAAGGTGGTAGGTGGTGAAGCCTTAGTTAGGTGGCAGCATCCTAAAAAGGGAATGATATCTCCAGGAGTCTTTATTCCTGTATTTGAAAAGAATGGCTTTATTATCCATTTGGATTATTATGTGTGGGAAGAAACATGCAAACTGCTTAAAAAGTTAAAAACAGATGGAGTGAAAATAGTACCTATTTCTATCAATGTTTCAAGAGCACATTTTTATGGAAATGAATTAAAGCAAAGATTGTTAAATCTGATAGAGAAATATGACTTGGAAACAAGAGATATTGAATTAGAGATTACAGAATCTATTTGTGGTGATGCTCCAGATGCGATATATGAACTGATTCGTGAACTGCAGGATTTAGGATTCAAAATAGCAATGGATGACTTTGGTAGTGGTTATTCTTCGCTTAATATGTTAAAAGAGATGCCGCTTGATATCCTTAAAATGGATTTGAAATTCTTAGATGGAGAACAAGAAAAGGGTAGAAAGATTTTGAAGGCCTTAATTGACATGGCTCATACCTTGAATTTAAAAGTCGTAGTGGAAGGGGTAGAAACCCTGTCTCAGGTAGAGTTTCTAAGACCATTTGGTGATTGTAGTATACAAGGTTACTATTATTCTAAACCTATTGCAGCAGAAGCATTTGAAGAACTGATGAAATAGATTTGTATAGATAATAGTAGGAAAAGCAAATTTATAGGGGAGGCTATTTTAATTGGTCGCTTAAATGTTGTTTTTATGATATAATGAGCGACAACAAGATTGAAATGTAGTTTTCTATTATAGACTAAAAGAGGATGCTAAAGATGACAAAAGAACTACAATATGTTTTTGCGAATGAAAGACTGGTAAATGATTCCTTGCGTGTTGCATTAGAGGAAAGAAATGGAACAACACGTATTGAGTTATTGCTTGAAATGTTAGGGAAAAATATTCAGTGTGATAGAATATGTATTTTTGAAGGGGAAAGAGGCAGTTTTGTAGATAACACTTTTGAATGGTGTGCAGAAGGAATATCTTCGAAAAAAGAATTCTTACAGAAAGTACCTTTTTATGTAGCAGAACAGAGGTATACTGATTTTTCAACACAGAATCATATAGTAATTGAGAACGTTGAATCAATTAAAGAAAAAGAACCATTGACTTATAAATATTTAAAAAGTAAGAGTATAAATTCTTTGGTGATAGCACCATTAAAAATAGGAGGAGAAATCATTGGTTTTTTTTGTGTAGACAATCCGTCAGAAAAATCAATGTATGATATCACTTATAGCGTAGAAATAGTAGCTCATTTTATAGCTGCTCTTTTGGAAAGAAAAACATTAATAGATAGATTAGAATCATTGAGTTACAGGGATTCGTTAACGGGTCTTAATAATAGACATGCATTAAATGAAGTAATCCAAAATAAAGAGAATCTTAAGAATGTAGGAATTATATTTTGTGATACCATAGGATTAAAATATATAAATGATACATTAGGGCATAAAGCAGGCGATGAATTGCTAATTAGAACTTCAAAGTGTTTGCAGAGTACATTTCGTAAAAATGATATTTTTAGAATAGGTGGCGATGAGTTTTTAGTATTTAGTTATGATATCAATGAAAATATCTTTTTTGAAAGAGTGGAATCTCTGCAAGAGAAAATGAAAGAATATAATGTGAATATGTCTTTGGGGGCAATATGGAAACCAGAAATTACTAATGTAGAACATGCAATAGCAGAAGCAGATGCTTTGATGTATGAAAATAAAAGGGCATATTATGCATCCTGTAAGATGAAAGTTTGAATTGATAAAAATTAGTTCATTATATAGAGAGATAAGGTGGCGTATTATGGGAAAACGAGTACTTATAGTAGACGATGCAGCTTTTATGCGGATGATGCTTAAAGACATCTTGACAAAAAATGGATATGAAGTTTGTGGAGAAGCTGAAAATGGAAAAAAAGCAGTTGAAAAGTATGGAGAGTTACATCCAAACCTTGTAACTATGGATATCACAATGCCTGAGATGGATGGAATTTCAGCATTAAAAGCAATTAGAGCAGAAGACTCAGCTGCGAGAGTTGTTATGTGTTCCGCTATGGGGCAGCAATCTATGGTTATAGAAGCAATACAGAATGCTGCAAGAGATTTTATCGTAAAACCATTTCAGCCAGATAGAGTTATTGAAGCGGTGAAAAAAGCAATCGGATAAGTGGTTTAAATGAATGACAATTTTCTGTTTAGCAGTCACTTGAAACTTTCAGTAATACGCTCTGTTGATGTGTTGATTTTTCTGCGATATACTCCATCAAAAAGGAGTGAACTCTTATGAGTAGAGAAATTTATGACATCATCAATGACATGGCGGAAGTGTTAAATGCATCGCAGATGCAAAGATTACAAGAGGTTCTGGTAAAACGCTTATCTGAAAAGGCTATATCAGATTGTGCACAGACCACGAATGTGGAATTTTTGGATATGTTTTTAACTGCAAAGCATTTAGAAGGGTGTTCTGACAAAACAATACGCTATTATAGGTGTAATATCGAAAAAATGCTGGATACAATAAATATTCCGGTGATAAAGATTACAACGGAAATGCTGCGAAAATATCTTGTGGAGTATCAAACGATAAATAATTGTGGAAAGGTAACTATTGATAATATTCGTAGAAGCCTTTCCAC
>CAZHGE010000116.1:0-6392 GCA_964531805.1 uncultured Lachnospiraceae bacterium | reverse complement strand
GTATTGTATATTCCGCTGCCGATCTTGCGCAAGCACGCATGGTACTCCGGGAACATAGTTTTGATTTGCTTCTATTGGATTGCAATCTGCCCGACGGAAACGGGATCGATCTCTGCCGGGAAGTGACCGCTTGTCGGGATGTGCCTGTACTCTTCCTTACGGTACAGGACACAGAGATCGACGAAGTTACCGCTTTTCGTGCCGGTGCTTGCGACTATATCAAAAAGCCGTTTTCTTTGACGATTTTGCAGGAACGAATTGCAGCAGCTCTGCGTAGACGTTCCTCGCATCCCATATATGAAGACAGTCACTTCCGTTTTGATTTCACAGAGCTGACTTTTTCCGTCGATGGACAACGTGTATTTCTCAGTTCCACCGAACAAAAACTTCTCGCCATATTCTGTAGTCACAAGGGGCAAATTCTCGAACGACAGACGCTGGTGGACAAGATTTGGTCGTGTGATCCCGATTCCATCGACGAAAACGCCCTGTCTGTGACGGTGAAGCGGCTACGGGACAAGCTGGGTACAGACTGCATCGGCACCATCTACGGGTTAGGCTACGTTTGGAAAGGAGCACAAAAATGATCCTCTGCGGAAGTCTGTTCTGTGTGTTGTCTGTAGCATTTTTCGTGCTGTGGCAGTATCTCGAAAGTCCATGGTTGCTTTTCGGGTACATACTGGCACTGCTTTCCGTCTGTGGCGTGTATTTTATCATGGAAAAGCGAAAGCAGAACCGGATCCTCGACCGGTTTGAGCAGATTCTCAGGAACGGCAGCGCAGACTACATCGCCGATGAAAGACTGACCCCCACCGAACGGAAAATAATCACGTATCTGAACGAGCTGAAAACAAGAGAAGCGGCCGTGCAGAATGGATATCGGAATATTTCCTCTCTGGTTGCGGATATCGCCCACCAAAGCAAAACATCGCTGTCGTCCATTCTTATGTACACCGAAATGAGCGAAAATGGTGAAATCATCCGGGCACAGACGGAAAAGCTCACGTTTCTTATGGATTCACTGACCAAGCTGGCAAAATGTGAGGGTGGACTGATCGCAGAGAATCTTTCCCCGAAGAAAAATACCGTAAAGGAGCTTCTCCGACAGGTGATCGAAGCCAATTATGCCCATGCCGACAACAAACATATGGAGATCCACTGTGATGTGCCAGACGAACTTACGGCAGTATTTGACCTGCGCTGGACAGTGGAAGCGGTAAGCAACATTCTGGACAACGCTGTGAAATATGCACCGGCTGGAAGCGAGATCAAAATTTCTGCCTACGCCTACGATATGTTCGTGCGCATGGACATTGCCAATGCTGGTGTTGGGATCCCGGAAGATGAGCTGTGCCATATCTGGAAACGATTCTACCGTGGAAAGAATGCAGAGTCCACATCCGGTGTCGGCATCGGACTGTATCTGACGGCAAACATTCTGAACACCGAAGGGGGACGTGTTTGTGCAAGATCCAATGAAAACGGTAGTATATTTTCCGTTTTTCTGCCGATTTTTTGAAATCTTTCCAAGCTGTAAGATTTCGTCACATTTCAGTAAGATTGTCTCTGTATCATAGAAGTATCCAAGAAAGGAGGCTGTTCTATGCTGATCGAAGCCCAGAATCTCTCAAAAATCTACACCACAGGAGAAACGGAGGTGCGTGCGTTGGACGACGTATCTCTGTCTATTTCCCGTGGTGCATTTGTTTCCATAGTCGGTTCCAGCGGCAGTGGCAAATCCACACTCCTGCACCTGCTCGGCGGTCTTGACATTCCCACAAACGGAAAAGTCTTCATCGATGGTACAGACATCTATCAGCTTGCGCCTGACCCACTGACCGTATTCCGTCGTCGCTACATAGGATTCGTATTCCAGCAGTACAACCTGATTCCCCATCTGAACGTGTGGGAGAACATCACGCTTCCGCTGGGACTGGACGGAATGGATGCGGATCCGAACGAAGTGGAAGAACTGCTCCACACACTCGGCATAGAAAACAAGAAGAATGCGATGCCGTCTCAGTTATCCGGTGGTCAACAGCAGAGAGTGGCGATCGCACGGGCACTGATCACGAAACCACATATCATTCTTGCCGATGAGCCGACTGGCAATCTGGATTCCAAAACCGGCATGGGTGTCATGCTGATGCTGGCGAATCTGAACGAAAAAATTGCGCAGACGATCGTAGTGATCACCCACAACGAGGAACTGGCGCAGATGACAGCGAGACGAATACGAATGGAAGACGGCAGAATCGTCAGCGATAGTTTTCACAATGATTCCAGCAAAGGGGTGCGTATATGAAAGTGATCACCAAACTTGCTTTATCTCGTATCACATCGAAAAAAGCTCGTTCGGTCGTGATCTGTGCGGCGATTTTACTGACGATGGTACTGTTTATGACGATCGTAAGCATTTCGGTAAATATGGTTTCCAGCTACTCTCTGATGATGCGCATGGCTTCGGGAACGGATTATCACGGTTATCTGCGCAGTACCACTTTTACGCTGACCGGTGAAGAGCTTTGTGATGCCCTTGCGGCAATCGAACGATATTGTGGATGTTGCGGTATGTTCCCATGTGGCACAGTATGCGGTGCAGGAAGATGCGCTTCCAACATCCAGTGATTTTCTCTGTGCCATAGAATGTGAGGAAAACTTACAACATTTTTATACAGATCTGATCGAAGGAGAATTTCCCGATAGCGACACAGAAATCCTCGTCAATCCGCTGTATTTTCCCGATACGAAGGTAGGCGACACTATCGGGCTTGCGTATATGCGCTATAACGACGAACGAGCAAGTACCGCTTATGCTACGTTCACAGTCTGCGGAATGATCCAAAGCCGCACGGATACACAGATGCACATTGTGATGCGGTATAGCGATACATTAGAAGAAAAATATGGTTTTTCGGATCAATATCGGAACGTCTATTTCAAATTTCAAAACAGTATCAATCTGACCGGTAAATACGATGCGCTGGTAAATGAAACGCTCGCCGTATACAAGCTGCCGGAGCAGGAAGTATATGGCGTACTCAATCAGGCATACCTGCAATCCTCCATCCGGGAAACACTGGATCCTGCTTCCGTTTTTCTGATCCTGTTCTCCACTGCCATGGTGTTTCTCTGTTCCTTTCTGCTGATCTACAACGTCTATTCCATCGCACTGACACAGGATATGCAGGCGTTCGGTCTGCTCCATGTGATCGGAATGACACATAAACAATTGCGACAGTTGATCATAGTGCAGTCCTTGATTCTGCTTTTCGTAACGCTTCCGGTAGGACTTCTTACAGGATATTACATCGGATGGAAGATGCTGTCACCGTTGCTGTTTTCATCGCTGGCATATGGCAACGTGCCGTTTGCATTCAACCTGTGGATCCCTCTGGCAACCATACTGCTAACGGGTTTCACACTTCTCTGGTCAGCAACACGTCCACTGCATAAGCTGAAATCGCTAACACCTATTGCAAGAGTCAAGTTCCATAACGTAAACTTGGATATTCATCTTGCCGCTGACTTACCAAAACGATATGTGCGGAACAAGAATTATGTGCAAAAGAACATCACTCCAAATGCAAGACGGATGGCGAAATACACGATTTCCCGCAATCAAAAAAAGACCGTGATCACGGCACTGTCCATGTCGCTGTCGGTGATTCTGTTCGTGCTGATCGCCACACTGTGCGACTATTTGATCGCCTATACAGAAACGGGGATGCAAGTTTCGGATTATATCATAAAATTGGAGCACACCTATCGTATGGAAGGTGGAACAGAAGAAATTACCATGACCTATCCTGCCGATGGTGGTGTAGGGTTTGGTGAGGACTATATTGCAGCTGTGGAAAATTCTGTTTATACAGATACGGTATGGCGTATCCGAACCGCCATGGTTACCATGCAGACACCCCGTGCGGCCAGGGAAGAACTTGGATTTATACGGAATGTATACAAGTTTTTTCCAAATTGGCCAATTCTGGGTACCATGTTGTCCGGGCAAATGGATGTGCTGATCGTCAGTATCCCGGATATATGGTTTGATCAAATCCAAATTACCGATGAAGCGGTTCTCGGCAAAGGATACGAATGCGGATATGTGGTGTATGATGGCGGCAATACAGGTGGGATCACGGACAGCGAAGGAAAACCGTACCCTTTTGCCCACTTTTCTGACGGGGATACGGTGCAGTTGGGAAATGGTTCTTATCAGATCATAGACAGCCATGTTCTCAGTCCAACAAATCACATAACAAGATGGATCGAGGTAGATCTTTACCGTGCCATTCTCTATATGCCGGAAAGTGCATTTCTTACAGAATTTGGTGAAGCCCCAAGTAAACGCTGTACCAGCGTTAACCCAAGTAAACGCTGTACCAGCGTTAACTTGACATATGCCCTACTTGTGAACGCAAAAGAAGGCTGTTACGATCTTCTGCGTACAGAGCTTGAAAAATGTAGCGAAAATGTAACCGTTTCTATGGATGAAGTAACATTCACACGACATCTCACAGAAGCTGAAAAATCCGGAGCATCTGCATTGGAAACATTGTCTTATTCTGCCAATATAGGTGGACGTATGGACGGACTGGAGCAGATGAAGCAGACGGTTCTGGCAATACAGACGGTCGGTTACAGCCTTGCCGCCATGATTTTTCTCATTGGCACTCTGAACATCATCAACACTGCCCTGTCTTCCGTCTCCGAACGAAAACGTGAATTTGCCATGTTAGAAGCCGTGGGCATGACGGACAAACAAATGCGACGGATGCTGCTCACGGAAAGTCTGTACAGTAGCGGTGTTGCCGTACTGCTCACCGTTTGTGTAGGATTTCCGCTGATTTCCGTCATCATCCACACGGCTATGGATGGGCTGGTTTCTCTGCACTGGTTGTCCGGTATACTTATGATAGCAGTTTGCATGATGGTGTCGATTCTATCGGGAATAGCGGTCTTCCGATTGACGAAATCTACTGCTGTGGTGGAGCGGATTAAGGTAGAATCATGAAGTGAACGCTGTACCAGCGATAACTGAAAAAGCGTAGTATATGTTGTGTTTTGATGCACAGTGGTACTACGCCTTTTTATTCGATAAATTGCTATTGCTCTAGAAATATAAATAAGGTAATAATGCGTCGTGTAATGTATAAATCGTAGAAAGATCCAAATAGTTAAATGAATCCAGTGTAACTTCCTGTGGAAAATGTCTTGTCAGTGCATATAAAACAGGAATACAGTTATTTTTGTTAATACCAATATCGAATAATGATTTGTTTTTTACATCATTTTCATCACTTGTTTCTAGATATTTGCGAATTTTTTGATATATCATATGATGCGTTTCGGTGTACATTTGCGGGTTAATTGTTGAAACTATATATTTATTCAAATATGCATATATATTTTTTACATCAGTTAATGTCCAAGTTTTAAGAGAGGTAGTTTTATATAAATGTTGAAATAAAAATTCTCTATCGGGGTTATAATTAAGCATATTACCAAGAATCCCTGTGAAAATGGCAGTTGCTTTGCTATTACCTGAAAAAATACGATACTCTTGTAACATTGGAGTGATTATTGGGATACTACTACAAATTCCTTGATTTTGTGTGAAGTTATATCCATATTCATTTGGTGAAATGAATGGTGCTCCTTCTATTGATGTCACATAATCGAACAAAGTTAATCGATTAACCTTAAGTTTATTGTTATCCACAGATGTGGCAATAATTTTATTTTGTCTTCTTAATTTTTCTACAATTTCTTTGATATAACTATCATATAAATCACTATACAATGATATACTCAAGTTGAGTATATCAAAATCAATTGTTGTCTAATAGTCAAGCGCATTCGCTATTAGTTCCGAGTACGAGCAGTTGTTTTCGTCAAGTATTTTTATTATCACAAAATCACACGAAGGACATACTTTCCTTATGGTATATACACATGAGGTCCCATGACCATTATCATCAAATACATCAGAACTTTCAACGATTGTCTCATTAGTTACTATATAGCTTTTTTTGATTTTTATTATGTCTGTAAATAAATCAGGAGTTATTCCACTGTCTATGACAGCTATTGTTACTTTTGTATCCATAATATTGTATTTCATATTAAGAGCACTCGATTCATCTGTAGCTTAATCGAGTGCTTCTTTATCACTTAAGTAAACACTGAATAAGGTTGAAAACGTGCCAAAAATGCCACAAATTCGAGCCTTTTCGGCACGTTTTCTCGAGTTGATCAGTGTTAACTTAATCAGTGCTATCTTAAACCTCCATTTTGATTTTCCTCTCCCACATGATCACCATTAAGCTGTTTGCCGCTCGTTTCGTACAACCTTCCATGTCTGCAATCTGCTGATATGTATGGCATTC
>CAZHGE010000115.1:0-6410 GCA_964531805.1 uncultured Lachnospiraceae bacterium | reverse complement strand
AAGAATGTTTATCACTCGATCATATTTTATCTTGCGTTTAATTTTTCATTCAATCGGATATGAGAGAATTAAACAATTCTCTTCCTGACGGAAATTATATTTATAACTCTACTTTTGATCGTGGTGAAAACCGTCTTGGATACTGGACAGTGGAAAATAACTGTGAAGGTGCAGAAGTATCTGTTACGAATCAGGATTTGGTAAGAGAGTTAAAAGCAGAAATTCCAGAGACAGTAACCAGTCTCGATGATGTTAAGATAACACAGTCATTACTTGCATTAGAAGGCGGTAAGTCTTATAAGCTTTCCTTGAACGCATATGCAGAGGAGGAAAAGATAATTGGCATTAAGATTGCTGGTCAGACCTTTGAGGTACCACTTAGAAAAGAAAAAGGAACTTACCACTATACGGTTACAATTCCAGATGGCGAAACACAGGCTCAACTGGAGATTTTATTAGGTGCTGCCGGTACTACATATATGGATAATGTCCGTATGTATGAGCATGATAAGATTATAAACGGTAATTTTACAAACGAAACAGTTGGATATGAAGTGTTTGTAGATAGTGATGCGATTGCGACGTATTTAGTAGATGAATTATCAGAGGGCGGTGCGCTTGGGTTTGACATTTTTGATACAACGGATGAAGAATGGAAAATCCAGTTAAAGCAGAAAAATATCCGTTTGGAAAAAGGAAAATGGTATAAGGTTTCCTTTGATGCGAAAACCTCTCTAAATCGTGATGTAAAGCTGGAATTAAAGGCGGATGGCGCACAGGGCGAAGAGACAACTGCTTACATGGACGCACAGACATGTAAACTTAGTTTAGCATATATAACGTTTGACCATACTTTCCAAATGACAGAGGATACGGATGAAAATGCGGTACTAAGCATTTCTTTAGGTGCAGTATCCGACAGAGTAATTGATAAAAAGCATACGATTTTTATTGATAATATTACAATTGAAGAGGTGGATGCACCTTAATTTGAAGATAAATGGCAGTTCATAATTTATATGGGCTGCCATTTTTTAAAAATAAATGTTTTTACAAAATCAAGTTAGCGCTTGTAATAATTATGGCTTGAAAATGATGTTTACGACATGAAAATGATATTTGTTTAAGAGACTGTCTGCTATCATACAAACATGACAAAGATAAAATGAAGTTGTTAAAAGGAGATTTTTTATATGCAGTATGGTTATTTTGATGATAGTAAAAGAGAGTATGTGATTACGAGACCGGATACTCCGGCACCATGGGCAAACTATCTTGGTTCCCCGGAATATGGTGCATTAATTTCTAATAATGCAGGTGGTTATAGTTTTGCAAAATCAGGAGCAAATGGTCGTATTTTAAGATATGTGTTTAACAATTTTGATCAACCGGGACGTTACATCTATATTCGTGATAATGATAATAAAGATTACTGGTCAGCTTCCTGGCAACCGGTAGGAAAAGATTTGGATTCATACAAATCAGAGTGCCGCCATGGTATGGGATATACAAAAATGCTTGCTGATTATAGTGGAATTCACTCAGAGGCACTTTACTATGTTCCGCTGGATAAAACTTATGAAGTCTGGAATCTTACGCTGACTAATCAGTCGGATGAAGAGAGAAGATTAAGTGTTACAGGCTATGCGGAGTTTACCAACCAGAATAACTATGAAGAAGATCAGGTAAATTTACAGTATTCACAGTTTATTACAAGAACAGAATTTCATGGGAACCGCATTAAGCAGATGATTCATGGAAATTTGGATGCTTTAAAAGAAGGTGAGAATATTGATAATAAAACCGTAATCGAACGCTTTTTTGGTTTGGCTGGAGGAGAAGTTGCCTCTTATTGTGGAAGCAAAGAAAAATTTTTAGGCAGATATCATAGTTATGGAAATCCGGTTGGCGTGGAAAATGGAGATCTTGGTGGCATATTAAATTATAATGAAAATGGCTGCGGAGCATTATTAACAAACATGACATTACAGCCGGGAGAAACAAAAAGCATTGCATTTGTTTTAGGCATGAAGACGGATGCTGAGGCGGAAGCTATTTTGAAAGATTATCGTAATCCAAAAGAACAATGTGAGCAGGAATTGCAGAGATTGATTACACATTGGCACGAAAGATTTTCAAAATTTCAGGTAAAGACACCAAGCGCAGAATTTAATACGATGATCAACACTTGGAATGCATATAACTGTTTTATGACCTTTATTTGGTCACGTGCTGCTTCCTTCATTTACTGTGGTCTTCGAAATGGATATGGATACCGTGATACCGTGCAGGATATTCAGGGAATCATCCATTTGGCACCGGAAATGGCGCTTGATAAGATTCGTTTTATGCTTTCTGCTCAGGTCAGCAATGGCGGCGGTCTTCCACTGGTTAAATTTACACACAATCCGGGACATGAAGATACACCGGATGATGCATCTTATGTAAAAGAGACAGGACATCCGGCATATAGAGCGGATGATGCATTGTGGTTGTTCCCAACAGTGTATAAGTATATTGCAGAAACTGGCAATTTGGCATTTTTGGATGAAATCATCCCGTTTGCAGATAAAGAAACAGGCACTGTTTATGAACATTTAAAGAGAGCAATTGATTTTTCAATGAATCACTTGGGAATCCATGGAATGCCTGCCGGACTTCATGCTGACTGGAATGATTGTCTTCGTCTTGGAAAAGAAGGAGAGTCTACATTTGTAGCCCTTCAGTTTTACTATGCTATGACCATTTTAAGAATGTTTGCAGAATATAAAAATGATGCGGCATATATCATGTATTTAAATCGTGAACAGCAGAAATTAGGAGAAACTATTGATAAGTATTGTTGGAATGAGGACCGTTTTATCCGCGGATATACAGACAAAGGTGAAGTAATCGGACGCAGAACGGATGCAGAAGCAAACCTGTGGCTGAATCCGCAGACATGGAGCGTAATCAGTGGTTATGCAACCGATGATCAGGCGGATAAAGTATTAGAGAATGTATATAACAGACTGAATACAGAGTATGGTGCGATTTTAATGGATCCACCATATCATGCAGAGGCTTTTCCAGGTGCTTTTGCGGTTATTTATAATGCAGGAACAAAGGAAAATGCTGGAATTTTCTCTCAGTCACAAGGATGGGTAATTTTAGCAGAAGCATTACGCGGACATGGTAATCGTGCATTTACTTATTTTATGGAAAATGCACCAGCAGCGCAGAATGACAGGGCAGAAGTGCGTGTATTAGAACCATACTGCTATGGACAGTTTACAGAAGGAAAGGACAGTCCGAATTTTGGTCATTCCCATGTACACTGGCTTACTGGCACGGCGTCTACAATGATGGTTGGATGTATAGAAGGTATATTAGGTATGAGACCTGATTTTAATGGTATTCGAATTGACCCAGCTATTCCAAGTGAATGGGATCAGGTAGAAATTGAGAAAGAGTTTAGAAAATGCAATTTGCATATTATAATCAAAAACCCACAGCATGCGGAATCAGGCTGTATAAAGATGTATGTAAATGGCAAAGAAGTATTAGGAAACTATATTCCGATGGAGTTGTTAAAAGACCATACGGAAATCGAATACATTATGTCATAAATCTATTTTTCATAAAACCCCTAATAAAAGGATGGGCTATGCCGGATGTCTGGCATAGCCTGTTTCTTTATTATATAAATTTTATAAGTATTTTTGGGGCACTTTATTTCTTCATAGATACCTGACTCCATGTGCTTCTGAAATTATGTGAGCGGTATTTGTGAGGGGTTAATCCGGTTTTCTTTTGGAAGACCTGAATAAAATGGCTTTGGGAAGAAAAGGCAAGGTAATTTGCAATATCTGATACGGTGTATTCGGAATATTGGAGAAGATTCTTTGCCTTATCAATTTTTAAATTCAGTATATAACTGCTTACGGATAAGCCCATTTCTTTTTGAAACAATTTGGATAAATAACTCTCAGACAAATTTAGGTAATCAGCAAGTTCCTTTAAGGTAATCCGATAATGGATATGACTATAAATATAGTCTATACATAATACAATCGGTTTAGAGAGGATCTGTTGTTTCATGACAATCTGCATTTGACTGCAATAATCAATACACATGGTATCGTGAAGTGCTGATATCTCAGGAATGGTTTTACATTTATCCATTTTTAAAATATAGAAATCACTCAATCCATACGCTTTTTCCTGTTCCATGCCATTGTATACGCAATAACGGGCAATCATAGCAGTAGTTACTACAAAGTGATAGCGTATGTTCTGTAATTTATTCTCAGATAGTTTACCCATACCATCAGGATTGGTAAAAGCATTGCTGTTACAATTCTGTTTTACAAATTCCAAATTACCGGTTGCAATGGCATCGTAAAAAGTAAGTTCATGTTCAATTGCACGATGGGGTTCTAATAATTCATGCTGCAAAAATTCACTTTTATACCATTCTCTTGAAATGTCCATATCATATCTCCATAATTGAGACTGTTTATGAAAAAAGATGAACCTTTGCGGGTCCATCTTTTCTATTTTTTACAATCCCTTTTCTAATCGTTTGCGGTAACCGGGAGCATTTTTCATTGCCAGTTTATCCTCAAACATCTCATATTCGGCGTCTGCCAGTTTGTCTGTTAAAGTCTCTTCCACGTTTTCTTTTAATACATTACCAATGGCAACAGAAGGTGCTAAGCGTACATCCTCATAGCGTTCACAGTCTGCTTTGACAGCAGCACAGTAGTTTTCACTTTCACCATCTTCCGGCATTGGGATGAGTACATTGAATACATCACCGTCTACACGACCGATAATGTATTCTGGTTTTGCATTTTTACTAATGATATTTGCAATGACACGAATCAAACGATCGCTTTCTTCATCGCCGTAATGATCATTTACGAATTTCCAGTCGTTGATGTTAATGCAGATGGCACTTACTGGTGCAATCTGGGAACGGTCTACAATCTTAAGGCGGTTTTCAAAATAAGTGCGGTTTAATACACCAGTTAATTCATCATTTTTTTCGCCATGCTTAGCCTGATAAGTTTCTTTTTCTAATTTTTCTTCTAATTCATCCGCATAAACAGCTGTTTCTTTGTGATAGTAGGTCTGTTCTCCAACAGATTCATAGGTTTCGATTAATTTATCTAAAAAAGTGGAGAGCATAGGTATATTGACATCATCAACATTATCATAACGAAGATAGATGTGTGCAATGGTGCGTTTTGCTACGCGTAATTTTTTGCCAGGATCGTTTTCTACATCTGGATGGAAAGAAGCAAAATTACCAAAGGAGATCATTTTCTCGCCGTGGCGGTCTGTTACTAAAATCTCTACTCCTGATAATTTATGTAAAATTTCCAATTGGTCACTCATTCTGTTTGTATCCAAAAGAGAAGCGAGTCCATAATTTTTAATATTGTCTTTCAAACGTTTTTCTAATGAAATAGAGCCATATGCCATAGGGTATCCCACCTTTCACTTTGATGTAATAGAACGGTTTAAGACGTATACCGCTTTTGTATTTATATTTTACAATCCAAGGGGTATAAATGCAAGATGGATATGAGGAATAAAGAAGAAAAAAGTAGAGAAAAATCTTGAGATTCCTGCTGATATTCCTTGAAAAATCTGCCACTTTATGTATAATAAAAAACGGTGCCCTTAAACAAAGTATATTTAGGACAAAGAGGTTTTGAAATGATTAGTGCAAATAATGTAACTTATAGAGTAGGGAAAAAGGCCCTTTTTGAAGAAGTAAACATCAAATTTACAGAAGGTAACTGTTATGGTTTGATTGGTGCAAACGGTGCCGGAAAGTCTACTTTTTTAAAGATTTTATCCGGACAGCTGGATACCACCAATGGTGATATTGTAATTACACCGGGCCAGCGTTTGTCATTCTTAGAGCAGGACCACTTTAAATACGATGCTTATACCGTTATGGATACGGTAATCTTAGGTAATCAGCGTCTTTATGAAATCATGAAGGAAAAAGATGCTATTTATGCAAAAGAAGATTTTACAGACGAAGATGGAATCAGAGCCAGTGAATTAGAAGCAGAATTTGCAGAAATGGACGGATGGGAAGCAGAATCCAATGCTGCCATGCTTTTAAACGGTTTAGGTATCGAAACGGATTTACACTATGCGATGATGAGTGATTTGACCGGTAATGATAAGGTGAAAATTTTACTTGCTAAGGCATTATTCGGTAATCCGGATATTTTACTTCTCGATGAGCCTACCAACCATTTGGATTTGGATGCGATTGCATGGTTAGAAGAATTTTTAATTAACTTTGACAATACCGTTATCGTAGTTTCCCATGACCGTTATTTCTTAAATAAGGTATGTACCCATACAGCGGATATCGACTATGGTAAGATTCAGTTGTATGCCGG
>CAZHGE010000114.1:0-6860 GCA_964531805.1 uncultured Lachnospiraceae bacterium | reverse complement strand
AACAACAGAATTCAAGGAAGCTATTACGAATGCTTTTTTGAAAACAGTCAGTGCCTTTTCGAATTACGATGGTGGAACAATCTTTTTTGGAATTGATGATGATGGAAAAATGAAAGGATTACCTGACGTAAAGAAATCTTGTTTAGATATTGAAAATAAAATCAATGATAGTATTTCTCCTCAACCCAATTATACACTTGAAATACAGAATAATGATCGGACGATAAAACTCACGGTAAAAAGCGGGTTTCAGAAGCCATATTTATATAAATCAAAAGCATATAAGCGAAATGATACAGCGACGATAGAGGTAGATACGCTGGAATTTTCAAGGCTTATTTTAGAAGGAAAAAATATTAGTTTTGAAGAGTTACCATGTAAAGAACAAGAACTATCTTTTGAAGTTTTGCATCGTAAGTTAAAAGAAAGTATCCAAATTGAAACATTTAGCCGGGATACATTAAAAACATTGAACTTATACGATGATGTCAATGGATATAATAATGCTGCGGGGCTTTTGGCAGATAAAAATCATTTCCCGGGAATTGATATAGTTAAATTTGGTGAGAATATTAGCATTATTCAAAAGAGAACAACCTTTGAAAACATATCAGTATTAGAAGCATATGAAAAGTCGATAGCTGTATTTAGAGATTTTTATCAATATGAAGTAATACAGGGTGCCGATAGAAAAAAACAAGAGAAAATACCGGAAGCTGCTTTTAGAGAGGCAATTGCCAATGCCTTAATTCACAGAGTCTGGGATGTGAAATCTCAAATCAGAGTTTCGATGTATGATGATAGAATTGAGGTGTTTTCTCCTGGCGGTTTACCATCCGGAATAACAGCGGAAGAATATTTGTCTGGCAAACTTTCTGTTTTGAGAAATAGAAATCTTGCGAATGTATTTTACAGATTGGGATTTGTCGAGATATTCGGAACGGGAATTACAAGAATAAAGCAACTTTATGAAGAGTCTTTGATAAAACCGGATTTCGAAGTGTCAGAGAATGCAATTAAAATTATTCTTCCTGTTTTTGAAAACAATCTGAACTTAACGGAAGATGAAAGAACAATATATAGCATTTTAAGTAGGACGATGCTGAAACCAATTAGTGAAATTGCACCGCAAGTATCTTTTGGTAAATCAAAAACAACGCAGTTATTGAAAGATATGGAAAAAAAGGGTGTTGTAACAGTTGAAGGTAAGGGGAGAGGTACTAAATATATAATAAAATAGATTATTTAGATGCCACGAAGCAAATAAATATAATGCGAGGAAAATAAATGTCAAAATCATTATATATAGCAGAAAAACCAAGTGTAGCTCAGGAGTTTGCCAAAGCATTGCACTTAAATACCAGAAGAAATGATGGTTACTTAGAATCGGAAGAAGCCATAATTACCTGGTGTGTAGGTCATCTTGTCAGCATGAGCTATCCGGAAAGTTATGATGAAAAATTGAAAAAATGGAGTTTAAGCACATTGCCTTTTATTCCGGAAAAATTCAAATACGAAGTCATCAAAGGCGTTCAGAAGCAGTTTGATATTGTAAGCAGACTGTTGAACCGTGAAGACGTTACCTGTATTTATGTATGCACTGACTCCGGGCGTGAAGGGGAATATATCTACCGACTGGTTGAACAGGAAGCTCATGTAGAAGGTAAGGAAAGAAAAAGAGTATGGATTGATTCTCAGACAGAGGAAGAAATTCTCAGAGGAATCAAAGAAGCCAAAGATTTGTCCGAATACGATAATTTGTCGGAAGCGGCTTACCTTAGAGCAAAAGAAGATTACCTGATGGGAATTAATTTTTCCAGATTATTAACATTAAAATACGGAAATTCCATTGCAAATTACTTGGGGGAAAAGTATTCTGTAGTGTCCGTGGGACGTGTTATGACCTGTGTGCAGGGAATGGTAGTACGCAGAGAAAGGGAAATTAGAGATTTTGTCAAAACACCATTTTACAGGGTTTTACTGAAAGCTGCTCATGAAGACAGTGTGATAGAAGCAGAATGGAAAGCGGTAGAAGGCAGTAAATATTACGCTTCACCGCTGCTCTACAAGGAAAACGGGTTTAAAGAAGAAAAAACAGCCAAAGAATTAATCGAAGCACTTTCTGTAGAACCTCCGGTAGAAGCTATGGTAGAAGCTGTGGAGAAAAAGAAAGAGAAGAAAAATCCGCCGTTATTGTTTAACTTAGCGGAACTTCAGAATGAATGTTCTAGGCTGTTTAAAATCAGTCCGGATGAAACCTTAAAGGTAGTTCAGGATTTGTATGAAAAGAAGCTGGTAACCTATCCAAGAACCGATGCCAGAGTGCTTTCTACAGCAGTGGCAAAGGAGATACATAAAAACTTAAACGGACTTAGAAATTTACCGGTGGTAGCACCTTTTGTCAGTGAAATTGCAGGTGGTGGAACTTACAAAAATCTTGCGAAAACAAGATATGTAAATGATAAGCAGATTACTGACCACTATGCCATTATACCGACGGGGCAGGGGTTAAATGCACTGTCTGCCTTAAATAAAACTTCTTATGGTGTTTATATTACCATCGTAAAAAGATTTATCAGCATATTTTTGCCTGCGGCGGAATATCAAAAGGTAGGGTTAACCTTAAAGGTGAAGGAAGAAAGATTTTTTGCAAACTTTAAGGTTTTGTTAGAACCGGGGTATTTAAAGGTGATGGAATACCAAAAATCTGAAAAAACAGCAGAAAATAACCAAAAGAAAGAGGGAGAAGAACTTGCAAAGGACGATTTGGAATCTCAGAGTCAAAATACCTCTTTAATTCAGTTGGTGCAGAATCTGAAAAAAGGCACACCTTTGGCAGTGCAGGAATTTTTCTTAAAAGAAGGGGAAACCTCTCCGCCAAAACGTTATAATTCCGGTTCGATTATTCTTGCCATGGAAAATGCGGGGCAGCTCATTGAAGATGAAGAGCTTCGCTCCCAGATAAAGGGAAGCGGAATCGGTACCAGTGCTACAAGAGCAGAAATTTTAAAGAAGCTGATTAACAACAAGTACCTTTCCCTGAACAAGAAAACTCAGGTGATTACACCTACCTTGTTGGGTGAAATGATTTATGATGTAGTAAACGCATCCATTCGTTCTTTGCTGAATCCGGAACTGACTGCAAGCTGGGAAAAGGGGCTTACTTATGTGGCAGAAGGCAGTATTACGCCGGAAGAATATATGCAGAAGCTGTCGAATTTTATTATCAGCAGAACCAATGGTGTGTTAGACTTGAATAACCAGTATTCTTTAAGAGGATATTTTGATAAAGCAGCATCATATTATAAGAAATAGCATAAAAGAGAGGATTTTATTATGGAAAACATTACAATAAAAGAAATGTATACACTGGAAGAAAGTATTGCAGGTGGATTTTTAAGCAAATTTACTTACCCATGGGAAGCACTTCCTGAAATTGCCGGATTTATCAAAGAGTTAGGAAGCAGTCTTTCTGAAGAAAAATATGAAAAAAGGGGAGAAAACATCTGGATTTCCAAAGAAGCAACGGTAGCTCCAACAGCTTTTATTGGAGAAAACACCATTATTTGCAAAGGTGCAGAAATCAGACATTGTGCATTTATCCGTGGAAATGCCATTGTAGGTGAAGGTGCAGTGGTTGGAAATTCTACTGAATTAAAAAATGTAATTTTGTTCAATAAAGTACAGGTGCCACATTACAATTACGTTGGAGATTCTATTTTAGGCTTCAAATCCCATATGGGAGCAGGCTCTATTACCTCTAACGTGAAGTCAGATAAAACCTTGGTCGTAGTTAAGGATAAAGATAAAAATTACGAAACAGGCTTAAAGAAATTTGGAGCTATGCTGGGAGATGAAGTAGAGGTTGGCTGTAACAGTGTATTAAATCCGGGAACAGTAATCGGCAAAAACAGCAATATTTACCCAACCTCCATGGTGCGTGGCGTGATTCCGGCTAACTCCATTTACAAGAAACAGGGAGAAATTGCAGGTAAGGTAGCGGATTAACAGAAAGGAATCAAAAGAGAACATATTTGATTGAATGAACAAAATATAGGGAGTATAAGATGTTAGAGATTAAAAATGTAACGAAGAAATATCATAAAACACTGGCAGTAAACAATGTCAGCTTCGCAGTGGAGAAGGGACGCATTGGAATACTGTTAGGACCGAACGGAGCAGGAAAATCCACGTTGATTAAGAGTATTGCAGGCTTGTTGAAATACGACGGTGAGATACGAATTGACGGATTTGGTGCAAGGAGCTTAGAAGCGAAAAAGATTTTTTCTTATGTGCCGGAATTGCCTGCTATGTATGATGCACTTACCATAAAAGAACATTTAGAATTTATGATAAAAGCTTATGGTTTATCTGAAGATGCTTATAAATATGCAGATGAATTGATGGAATTGTTTGAATTGAGTGATAAACAGGATAAATTTGGAAATGAACTATCTAAAGGGATGATGCAGAAGGTCAGTCTTTGCTGTGGACTTTTAATCAAGCCATCGGTGATTTTGTTAGATGAGCCTATGGTTGGATTAGATCCAAAAGCAATCAAGCTGTTAAAGGAAATGCTTCTCAAGTTAAAAGAAGAAGGAACTACAATTCTTTTAAGTACCCATATGTTGGAAATGGTAACAGAGCTTTGGGATGATTTATTTATTATGAACCAAGGGGAAATTCTGGGTACGTTTGCAAAAGAAAGTGCGGGAGATAAAGACATAGAACAGATATTCTTTGATATGACAGGTGGTGAGAAAGAATGAAATCTATGATATATCTCTGGTGTACCACCTTTAAAAATCAATTTAAAATGTCTTTGCGAAAACCTGCAAATCTGTTGGTGTTTATTCTTATTGGAGCGTATTTTCTAATGATGCTGTGGTCATTTCACATAATGATTGCAGATATGAAAATACAGTCTGTAGATATGGCTCCAATTTTGAGTTTTTTTGTGGTGTTATACATGCCGTTAAATCTTGCGACCTATGCCAGAAGGAAAGGAATCGCCTTTAAAAAGTGTGATGTAAATTTGCTTTTTACAGCTCCATTATCACCGAAACTTATCCTGTTATCGGCGAAAATTCGTACCGTATGGTCGGAAATTTTGTTAAGTGTTTTTGTGTTTGTTGGCGGAATCCTTTTATTTGATATGCCGTTCTGGAAAATGTTGATATATTTTTTGTTTACTACAGTGGTGAAGCAGGTGTTGGAATCTTCATTGGTGTTAATTCTTTATACCAGTGAAACGTTGACTGAAAAAGGACGCAAAATAATATCGGCAGCGATTTATACAATTCTTGTAGTGTTTATCATTAGTGTGGGAATATGCGTACTGACAAATGATTTTGAAGTGCTGAGTGCAAGAAAAATCATGGAAAATGGATTCTTTCAAATGATTCCTCTGATTGGATGGAATGTATCCTTCGTTTTTATGTTGTTTTCAGGAGCAACTACGGTTAATGTGACAGGCAGTATATTGTATCTGTTGACGGCAATATTGCTGTTTGTCATTGCCAAGAAGATGAAATGTGAAGGTGGGTACTACGAAGAAGCCATAAAATTTGCCGATGATTACGAAGAAGCCATGAAAAAGAGCAAAAAGGGTGAAGTGGCGGTTATTGGGAAAAAGAAAAAATATCTGCAAAAAAGTGTTAAATATAAGGGAACCGGTGCGAAAGCCATTTTTTATAGACAGATTTTAGAATATAAAAAGAATCGTTGGTTTTTTTTTGGTTTCACGAGTGTTTTGTATTTGATTTTAGGAGTTGGCATTGGGATTGCCGCAAAAATGATTCCGGAATTTGCAGAATTACAGGAGTTTGAGTGCTTGATTATACCCGGAGTAGCAGCATACATTGCTTTTATGACATCTGGTTACCGTACCAAATGGTCAAAAGAACTGGAGCATCCTCTTACCTTTTTGATACCGGACGGTGCCATAAAAAAACTATGGTACGCAACCTTGGTGGAACATATCAGAGGGCTTTGTAATGGACTTTTTATTACCATACCCGCAGCAATTGGTATGGGGTTAGAACCGGCATATGCCGGTTTGGGGATTTTATGCTGTGTTCTCTTGAATGCAGGTCAGGTTTATATGGAACTGTTGGCAAGATTTATTTCCGGTAAAAACGCTTTGGGCTTTATTTATACGATTATCAAACTGGTCTTTCAGGTACTTCTTGTTACGGCAGGCGTAGCAGGGGCGTTTTTGGGAGGAATAGCTACAGCGTTTTCCAATATGCTTTTTGTTATGACAGGCATGAATATAATATTGTTTATAGTTATATTCATTATGGCATTGTTATCCTCATTTCTTTTTGATAGAATGGATTGTGCCGAATAACAAATGGGGTTATTTGAAGGGAACAGGTTGAGTTTTGAGGTGTTAGCACCTGATTTCAACAGTTTAAAACAAAATATGCGAAAAATTTATGAAAAATGACTAGACTATTTTTCGAGTTTATGAGAAAATAGTATCTGTACGATGTTAAATTTTTATCAGTGTAGATAAAAATTTTTCAATAAAGAGTTTTATACTCAAACTAAATACACAGAATGGAAGGAGTTTTAAAATGATCTATTCACATGAAGTTGGGAAAATGTGTCCAGTAGCAGCAACTGGTGGACAGCACGGAGCTGCACCTATTCCAGAAGAAGGAAAATGGGTGAAAGCAAAAGAAATTAAAGATATTTCCGGTTTAACACATGGTATTGGCTGGTGTGCTCCACAGCAGGGTACATGTAAGTTAACACTGAACGTTAAAGAAGGTATTATTCAGGAAGCATTGGTTGAAACTGTAGGATGTTCAGGTATGACACATTCCGCAGCTATGGCTTCTGAAATCTTACCA
>CAZHGE010000113.1:0-7112 GCA_964531805.1 uncultured Lachnospiraceae bacterium | reverse complement strand
TCTGCATTTTGAATTAACCTTGCCGCAGTTCTATGATCAACAATCATATGTTGACCATTATGAGTGATTTGTATTCCATTGGGAGTACCATGTGCAATAATATCATAATATCCATTAGCATCAATATCTGCTCGATTCTGAATATACCTTAAAAAACTATCATCAGAATCCATAAATGTAGCATCTCCAACGGAATATATACCACCCTTTACACAGAATCTAACTACTTATATTTTTCCAAGCAGTACCTTTCCCTTTGAAAAAAATCAACACTCTCCAAAGCAATGGTTTTCACTGCTTAAAATTTTACCATGTTTTCTCTGTCTTTACTACAAAAATTGCTTTAATCCTAGTTCTCCTGCACCTTTGGCATGACATACTCGGTCTTGTTTTTTAGCATTCCGTAAATGATGCTGATTAACCTTCGGGAAATCAATATCAACGCCTGTGGCTTAGTCTTACCCCTTGCTAACTGCCTCTGATAGTAGGCATAGAAAGCAGGATTTCTTGGTAAGCCTTTGGATGATAACTGAATCATCTGAATGGCAAGAAAGTAAATTGTTCCCTGCAGTCTTCTATTCCCCTGTTTGGAAGGTTTATCGTCACCTTTTCCTGCGGATGAAAAATTCACAGGTGCAATTCCTGCAAAGTTTGCCAGTTTGTCAGCATTGGGAAATCTTCGGATATCTCCAATCTCTGAAAGCAACTTTGCTACCGTGGTATCACTGACACCGGGAATGGTGTTTAGGGTACATTCAAATCTTGGAAGAAAATCAGCAATGGCTTTGTCTACTTCCTCAAGCTGAGCAACATAGTGTCTCACATCCTTAACCAGTCCTCTTGTGATTTCATCCCTCTCTGTCTGATAATCCCTTGTGGTATCTCCATCTGCCTGCACTGCATCCAGTATAATCTGACACTTTCGTGTAGAAAACTGATTGTGGCTGACTGGAATTAATTCTTCTGCCAGTTCTTCCACTGTCTTACCCCGTAACAGTCTTGGCGAAGGATAATACTCCCAAAAGTAAAGTGCTGTCGGTCTGCCAATATCCTGAAAGAATTGCTTGTAGCTTGGATAGGCTACACAGACCTGCTCATGCAGTTGGTTCTTGAGTCTGATATGGTGTGTCTTTAAATTCGCTCTGCGATTTACCAACTGACTCAAAGTCCAATACATATCTTCCGGCATGGCATCGGGTAAGGTATTTAATTCATTAATGGCTACTCTTGCAACGCACTGTGCATCGTAACTGTCATTCTTTTTGTACTGTGGTACACTTTTTCGGTAGGCATAGGATAAAGCAGGGTTAACGTCTTTTACAAGATACCCCCTCTCAATCAGCCATGCAGCCAATGCTCTTCCATAGCCGTAGGAATTCTCCAAAGCAAAAACTATCTGCTTACCATCAGTACCATACTTTTTACATTTCGTAATTAACTTTGTAAACTCAGAGGGCTTATTCTCAAATGTAATCGCTCCAAGTTTTTCATTAAAGCAGTCCATAATGACTGCCGTGTGCTGTTCCTTATGCAGGTCAAGCCCCACATAAATAAATTTTGTCTTATCGTACATAATCATTTCCTCCAAAATCTCTTAACATATAAATACAGGCAACCTCAACTGCTAAGCCAGTATCCCCGAATTACGCACTTGGCAACGGAGTCGGCAAGGGTGGCACAGCCAATCTATTTATCCGCTTTGGATTATGGATATCCCTGCAGAACGCAGGATTCACAAAAGTCTTACGAATTGCTTTCGTGGTGTGTGATGTTAACTCCAAATACCGTCGTATTCAAGTTAATTCTGTTGATTTTAAGGTATTTCTACCCTACACTTTTATTATACAAATCTACTTTTTTACACTCCTGTCTACAGATGCATCAACTGATATAGTTCGTGTCCTTTTCAAAATGCATTTTTCGCCAATTCATACTGCTACCACCATCAACCCGCGGGGTTGCCTACAATCACAATTGTTACCAACCCTTGTCAAGTACTTTTTTTGGGAAATATGAAATTTTATTTATAACTACCGCCAAAATAAAAGAAAAACTACATCCAACTGGCAAAGTGCCATGTAGGATGCAGTTATTTAAAAATGTCTTTTATTTTTCGTTTTATCTTAGCCAAGATAGATATTCTTCTTTAAGGCATCTTCCAATTCCTTAGATCCGATACCGATATATCTCTGCGTTACATTGACACTGGAATGCTGAAGCAGGGTTCTTACCAGTTCGATATTGTAGTGGTTATTTACATACACATTTGTGGCAAATCCTTTGCGGAAACTGTGGGAGCCTACCCCCTCCAAGCCAAGATAAGAGCACACTGCCTTTAAATGCTTCAATACCGCACGCTCTGTAATAGGGAATAACTTTGCCTTGGATGAAATACCATTCTGATAAGCATAATCCCTGACAAACTGATACACTTCATCCGGTACTGTAAAGTTGCGGTACTTACTCGTCTTCTGCTCATATATATCAAGCCGATACCGACTGCCATCTTTTACAAAGGAATCCACACACAGACTTAAAATATCACCAACACGTAAGCCTAGATTATACTCAAGCACTAGCACTGTGGCAATTCTCTCATTAGGCTTATACTGCACACCTTGATAAGAAAAACCATTCTTCATTGTTGCTATAATCAGCTTATAGGTATCTTCATCTATTGCTCTTGTTCTTTTGTTCATTACACCAACTCCAATCCATATATTATCTGAATCCGACCATAAAAGCTCAGCAAAAATGTTCGTCAAAATGTATCCAGTTCCTAAAAGTACACCAGTAAAGTTCATAAATCTAACTACCGCCACCGTAAAACCCACCAGTACCGCACTAGTTCCGAAAACAGTACGAATAGGAACTATAGTTCAAAGCCGTAATTTCCCCAAATTTCGATTTTACCAGCACCGTGGCAAGTAGTACGCACCAAAGGCTGTAACGCCAATCGTGGGGCATCGTGTGCAGGCGTAGGGGCAAACCAAGAAAACCACAAGACCATACCCCAAAGACTGACCGCCACGCCACCACAAAATCCTTAACCTCCACGATGCAGAATACCATCCGATGCATAGGTCTTTGACAGAATTCCTACCGTAATATCTGCAATGCAACTATCTGCGTACATTCTCTGCCTGTCCGTGAACCGAAAAACAGAACGTAGTTTCATGGCATTCTCCTGTTCCAAAGCCATTAGTGTCTCCACATGCGCTCTCACAGACATCCTCCAATGCTTTCCGTTTCCCACCTCAAGATACGGTTCATTTACAATACGCAGTTGTACCCCAAGCCTCAAGATCCAGTCTGCCAGTTCTGCAAATCTTGTTACACTTTGAAAATCTGCAACCGTTACAAGCCATACCACGTCACCGCTATGTACTCTTGCTAATAACACATTGGGCTGTGTTACCAGGATAATGTTTTCCATAGGAATCCTCTTACTCCTCATAACACTAAGCTCTGTCTGGTCACATAAATCTCTTACCAGTCCATACACCATAGTTCTCACTCTCCAATCTGTCTGTTAAGACAAGCAAAAATGTTTTCCTGTTACATACGTATTGGTTTTCTATGGACGCTCTGATAACACACATGCAAAACAGCATTTGTGGCTAAGTTCCTATTTTCGAAAAACCAACACTACGATATGCTTTCCCTTGAATTATCCACTTCCTGTTTTTGTACTGCGAGTTTTTAGCATAAAATAAGCCTTTTTTTTCATCTGAATGCCCATTCCTGTTTTTTGTACCCAAAAATGACTCTTTTTTTTGCCTCTTTTTGTGACATAAGTTCGTTTGTTTTTTGTACAGTTCCTAATCCACTACCGGATAACTGGAAGAGTTCATGCACAACTGTCCATCCACTATGTACTTGGAAGTAATGTATGAGCTGTCTGTCACTCGTGTCTATATCCGAATACAACTTTATCTTAAGAGCCAAAAGCATCCTCTCAGATTCTATATCCTAATTTCCTTATTCTCCTAATCCACCTTTTCTTTCATACTCTCTTCCCTATAATGTCCCTTACCTCTATATCCGAATTTAATAAAATCTCAGAAACGTCATCTGTCTTATAGTAATTCCTGATAATCCTTACTTTAAGGCAGAAAATATCAAAGAAACCTATTTAATCTAGGTAAATACAAAAGAGATATCAAGCACTGTTTTCTAAAAATTTACTACTCACTAATTAGAATTTTGATATAAAATCTCGTACTGAAATCACACAGCAGATTTTAATACATCTTTCTTAAAATCCAGTTAATATGCCATTCTCTAATTCTTTGTTCAAACACAAGTTCTGTGGAAAATGTGTTTTTTCTTATTAGCGGAAATGCCGATACTGCAAAGTTTTTATGCACAGTCTAAAACCTTTGTCCGACACTTTGGTTTGAGTACACGATTTGAATATCCTGCCCAAATCGCCAGTGCACTCCATCTTTTTTATCTGTATGGTTTTACATCATCCTCTCCATACTTATTAACGTGTATCAATCTAAAGTTCATAATTAACTGCTCCCGATGACGTTTATCGGGTAGTCGGTAGGTATCCTCAAAATTCAGAACATAATGATTATTCGAACGATACAACTTACGCAGTTCCTTTTTTGCCTTGGAAGATAAAGCAAATTTGCCTTTATGGGATTTCAACATCTCTGCTAAATCCTTATGGTCTTCCATTGAAAACACATTCTCATAATAATCTTCCGTTCCTAGATACGGACAATCTGCATACACAAATACATCCTCTGAATCATAACTTTGCAGTACCTTACGAAAATCACGATTTAAAATC
Organism: uncultured Lachnospiraceae bacterium; assembly: GCA_964531805.1. Taxonomy (GTDB): domain Bacteria; phylum Bacillota; class Clostridia; order Lachnospirales; family Lachnospiraceae; genus RGIG8767. The sequence goes on along the minus strand of CAZHGE010000113.1, from coordinate 2,308 downwards.
TCCACATTTTGCAACCTCTTCGATAATTGCAGAATCCACTGAATACTCTTTTGATAATCCTCAGCCCTGTTCGTATCAACTGTTGTCGAAATCCTAAATAACGGATTTTCCATCCTCCCTCTATACGCACCAAAACTCACATAAAAATACGCAACCGCCCTGTCAAAATCTGACATGCTACTACCAGACTGTAAATCTTCCGTAAACATCTGAAACGTCACTTCCGAATATGGTAATTTCATGGCCTCACTTACAAAGTCGGATGGTCTATCCTTAATAATCCTATACAGATTTGTAAGGCTACCGTTAATATCATTCACAACCACTTTCACATCCCAAGGCAAGTAACAAAGCATTGCAATGCTGCCACAGAATAAATCGACAAAAATCTTACATCCCGACTGTTCAAATGCGCTCACTACTTCTCTGCCAATTCTTGGTGGTTTCTTCCCTATGTACGGAAACAATGTTTTGACCTTTTCCAAATCTTCTGTAGCCAGACTTTGCATAATTGCCAGTCTGATAGCCTCTGACTGATTATCAGTTTTAAATTTTTCTTTTAATAGTTCTACTTCTCCTTCTTCAATCCTTAAAGTCACCTTCTGCTTACTCAAATGTACTCCTCCTTTACGGATGGAGCATCTTACATAGAAAAAGTTCATCTGAATTAAGATTTCTAACTCAGCAATTTCTTGAAACATCTGAGCACTTTTTTCTGTGTAAGACTTCAAAATGGCAGACTTTAGGCACGATATTCGAAGAGAGTAGATTCATATGAACTACTAAAAAACATACTTGAAGATTTTATAGGCAATAAAAAAAACACATCTCTTTCAACCACCAATTGTTAAAAGAAATGTGCTTCAACATATAATATTTACTTTGTCACTTATGCTACATTACCCATAAAAATCCTTATCCATTTCTATGAATAGATTATTCCTATCTTCTGCGGTATCGTGTGTTCTCAGAAAGGAGGGTTTCACAATGGATAAAGATTTCTGGAATCTGCTTTTCAACCATCTGGAAGAACGGCGTTACAACAATGTCTGTCAGAATGCCAAGCAGGAAGTGGATTATCTAAAAGCCACACAGCTGGAGCAGGAACTAAGCAACTGTTATGACAAACTAGATTTATCGGATGAGCAAAGAAACGTTATAGACAGATGGATAGATGCCATTCAGGCACAGGAAGCCGTATACTCGGTTATTGTTTTCCGCATGGGTATGCAGTGTTGTTTTTCATTATTGATGCAGTTGGCAGACTTATAAAAGCAGACAAAATCAGCGGTATTTCAAAACTTTTTAAATCTTGAAATGCCGCTGATACTGTCTTTTTATTTAGTTATAAAGGAATTTTTCATCCCCTTTATACCCCCTGTTGAGTGCCGTTGTAACATGGTGTTTGGGGAGGGTCAAGGGGAATACTTCAAATTTGTTACATATTCTCAACTATACTTCATTTTACATACAGGAAATTAAATTCTATCGTTTAAGTTTTTAATCATATAATTGTAAATAGAATTTCCATCTTTCTGTTCTTGTATTTCCTTTGCTTCTTGTTCTGATATTTTAATTTCTTTTATTGATGAAACCATTTCTCCACTATCATATTGTAAAAAATAGTTCCCTTCCTTTTTGATAATAGAAATTCCAAAACTAGAATATATTTGTTCCATTTTCTCTCCTTTTCTTTTATTCAAATATTGGTGTAGATATGTATTCTCCTGGTAGGGGCGAGTCAATTGTTGCTTCTGGTATTCCCCCTCCAGTTGTTCCACCAGGAATCCATTGTTCATTTGCTCCTAACTCATTTCCACTTGACATTCGTAATCCGTTTGGTTCTTTGACATCTAATCTAACAGGACTATCTCCCAAAGTTCCTGGTTCCAAACTCAATAATTCCTCCAATTTTGAAACATCACCATTTGCTTCTTGAATAATTTCATCTGCCACAGATTTAGGCATTACAAATGTTCCACCTGGCGGGCCTGCTTGTCCACTTGGAGTTGCTTTACTTATTTTTGTAACTCCATCAGAAAACATTTCCAAATGAGCATCTATATATTCTTTACTAAGATATGTTGTAGGGTCTGGACGATAGCCCTTATTAGTTAAAAGAATATCGTTTACCACTTGTTGGTCTAATCCGACTTCTCTTAATTCTACCCATCTATTATACTTTGCCGCATCTTCTGGAGACATTAAATCAGCCCAACTTGCTGGTGTACCACCCTTTACAACCTCATCCGCATTCTTTAACAACACCTTTCCACCCGCATAGGATACACTACCGCCTGCAAGCATG
>CAZHGE010000112.1:0-7258 GCA_964531805.1 uncultured Lachnospiraceae bacterium | reverse complement strand
TTGAAACATTTCTATTTCGCGGCAAATTACATTTGCTTCATAATCTGTATAAAGGAAATCCCCAAATCGCGGGCGAATCAAAATAAAAAGTGGAATGTCACTATGGCTTCTTACCTCATCATATAATGCCAGCGTCGGAGTCGTTCCTCCAATAATCAAATTAGCACACAACTCTAACCTATCTGCACCGCCTTTTGCTGCCGCAAGTGCTGATTCAACCGAATCAGTTGCACATTCCAATAAAAACTTATTCCCCATATCTTTTTCTCTCCAATCTCAAAAATTACCGAATCAATTTGCCATCTTTTATCACGTACTTTATATTTAAATCCTGGTCCAGCAAAACAAAATCTGCCGCTTTTCCTTCACAAATACTTCCGCACTCCTTGTCAAATCCCAATGATTTAGCCGGCGTAATCGTACTTGCCATTACTGCACTTTCTAGTGGAATTCCCATCTCTAATACAGCCGTTTTAAAACAATCATACAAATTAGAGGCAGAACCGGCTATCGTTCCATCTACCAGCGTTGCTTTTTTACCAACCACATTTACAGCCTGCCCACCTAAAGAATATTCTCCATCCGGCATTCCGGTTGCCATCATACTGTCACTAATCATACAAATTCTTTCCGGTCCAAATAATTGAAACATAGCTCGAACCATAGATGGATGAATATGAATTCCATCGCATATTAGCTCTACAAATACATTCTTTTGATCAAAAGCAGCACCCACCACTGCAGGATCCCTGTGCACAAATGGCTGCATCACATTAAACAAATGGGTTACATGTGTGGCACCACATTCAAATGCTTTTTTGCTTGTATCATAATCCGCCATAGTATGGGCAACCGAAATAACCGTTTCCTGACTAATCTCTTTTATAAATGCAAAATCTTCATCTTCTTCCGGTGCTACCGCAACCTGCTTGATTAAATTTTTACATAAGGATTGCATTTCCCTGTAAAAATCCACATCCGGTTTATGAATATAGTTTCCGTTCTGAGCCCCTTTTTTTGCTTTTGATACAAACGGTCCTTCCATCGTAATCCCACGAATTGTACTTCCCGTCTGATTTTGGTACACTCCTGCTTCTGTGAAAATCCGTGTCAATTCCTCACGGGACAATGTCATAGTAGCCGGCGAAATACTGGTCACGCCATTTTCTACCTGATACTTTGTAATGGCATCAAATGCATCTTTGCTTCCATCACAAAAATCATATCCCACGCAACCATGAAAATGAATATCCACAAAGCCCGGTATCACATATAAACCATCCGCGTCTATCAATTCTTCATTCTGACAAAGTTCATTAGAGACCATATCATACATAACCTCTGTAATTTTACCATTCTCCACTGCAATACATCCCTTGCGGAATTGTCCGCTTTCATCAAATATCTTTCCATTTTTAATAATCATTTCAATGCCTCTTTCTGTTTCCCAACGAACAAGGGCACCGTTATGGCACCCAGCCACAACAGTGCCCTTGCTCTATAAAAGGGATTAAATGCTTGTTTTACTTATTTACAAAGTTTTTTAAATTCATCAGCTACAAACTGAACTTTTGTTCCGATAACTACCTGTACAGCATTCTTTCCAGGTCTAACAACACCTGCAACTCCTGCTGACTTAATCTTCTTTTCATCAACTAATGTATAATCTTTGATTTCAAGACGAAGTCTTGTAATACAGTTGTCTATGCTTGCAACATTTTCTTTTCCACCAACACCTTCTAAAATGATGGAGGCAACTTCTGTAAAGTTATCATTGGAAAGAACTACTTTTTTCTCAGCTTCCTCATCATCATCTTCTCTACCAGGTGTCTTTAAATCCCATTTTACAATTGCAATACGGAATACAACATAGAATACGATAAATGCTGCAATACCAAGAGGAATAATCATCCATGTATTCTGTGCTGCTGGAAGCGAAGACGAGAATACAAGGTCAGTAGCACCGGCTGAGAAACAGAACCCAGCACGGAAACCAACTAATACTGTAATGATGGTAAAAATACCATAAAGTGCTGCATAAATTACATATAATACTGGTGCAAGGAACATGAAACCAAATTCGAAAGGCTCTGTAACACCACATACAAATGCACAAACTGCTGCTGAAGCAACTAAACCGATCGCCACTTTTTTCTTATTTGATTTAGCAGTCTGGATCATAGCTAATGCTGCACCAGGAATACCAAACATCATACATGGGAAGAAACCTGACATGTACATACCTAAATCCCATGATACGTCTGCACTTGTTTTTCCTGCCCAGAAGTTTCCAAGGTCACCTAAACCAATGGTATCAAACCAGAATACATTGTTTAACGCATGATGTAAACCTGTAGGAATTAATAAACGGTTTAAGAATGCATAAATACCTGCACCAACAGCTCCCATTCCTGCGATACCCTGACCTGCTGAAATCAGCACACCAAAGATTAATGGCCATACAAATAATAAGATGGCAGATACGATAATGGATACAACACCTGCAATAATAGCTACACAACGTTTACCACTAAAGAATGATAACCAATCAGGTAATTTAGTTCCTTTAAACTTATTATAGCAGCTAGAACCAATAACACCTGCTAAAATACCAATAAACGGATTGGCAATCTTATCAAATGCGATTGTAGAGTTTACATTCTCTGCAACTGACGGCATAATCGTTGTAACAAATCCAGTATTTAATAATGTTGTCATCATTAACCAGGATGCTAATGCAGCAACACCACCAGTACCATCATTATCCTCCGACATACCAACACCAACGCCAATAACAAACAGTATTGCCATGTTATCAATCAAGGCAGCTCCTGCCTTTACCAAAAACAGACCAAGTAACTGAACAAAGCCTGTCACATCACCACCCTGCATAGTGGATGGACACAAAGCGTAACCAATACCCATGAGCAAACCACAAATAGGAAGACATGCCACCGGCAACATTAATGATTTCCCTAATTTTTGTAAAAATTTCATACCTTTCTCTCCCTTCGTATTAATCCCTTTTTATATTTGAACCGCTCCTGCGGTTAAATACCTTTGCTTATTTTTTGATTTTAATAATCTGATCTCCCGGTTCTACCTTCTCTAAAAGCACACCTGAAACGTCCGTATAATCATCTGTATTACAAACAACAACCGGAGAAATAATGTCATATCCTTGCGATTTAATTTTTTCCAAATCCATGGAAAGAAGCAAATCGCCTTTCTTCACCTGATCCCCCGACTCAACATGAGCCTCAAAGCCTTCTCCTTTTAAGGCCACGGTTTCAAGTCCTATATGTATCAGCAGTTCAATTCCGTCCGTTGTTACCATGCTGACCGCGTGATGTGTTTCAAACATCATGCTGATTTCTCCGTCTGCCGGTGCATACACTTTTCCTTCTTCCGGTAAAATCGCAACGCCCTTTCCAAGCATACACTCCCCGAAAGTCGGGTCGCTTACCTGGGATAGCTCCACTGTTTTTCCCTTAATGGGTTTCAAGTCCTATATGTATCAGCAGTTCAATTCCGTCCGTTGTTACCATGCTGACCGCGTGATGTGTTTCAAACATCATGCTGATTTCTCCGTCTGCCGGTGCATACACTTTTCCTTCTTCCGGTAAAATCGCAACGCCCTTTCCAAGCATACACTCCCCGAAAGTCGGGTCGCTTACCTGGGATAGCTCCACTGTTTTTCCCTTAATGGGTGAGGCCACTCCCATTCCTTCTTCTTTTTTCTTTAAAAATGAAAACATGTCTAACACCCCCTAATTAATCTGCCTGATAATCTGGCGAATCTTTAATACCGCTCCCGGAGCGACTGACAATTCATCGACTCCCATGTTTACAAAAGTCTCCGTCAATTCCGTGTCAGCTCCTAACTCTCCGCAGATGCCAACCCATTTTCCTTCCTTATGGGCATTTTCTACGACAAGCCGGATAAACTTTAAAACAGCTTTGTGATGTGGATTATAAAAAGCATCTAATTTTTCATTCTGCCTGTCTATTGCAAGCGTATACTGCGTCAAATCATTTGTTCCGATACTGAAGAAGTCTACCATTTTTGCCAATTCGTCACTAATCATGGCTGCTGCCGGGGTCTCAATCATAATTCCCTCTTCCACATCTTTGTATGGAATATTCTCTTCCCGCAACTCCTGTTTTACCTCAGCAGATATTTTCTGAATGGCTTCTACTTCCTCCGTCGAAATAATCATAGGATACATGATGGAGATATTTCCATATACTGCCGCACGATACAAAGCACGAAGCTGCGTTTTAAAAATATCTTTCCTGGTTAAACAGATACGTATTGCCCGGTAACCCAATGCCGGATTTTCTTCTTTTCCAAGTTCCAGATAATCAGCCTGCTTATCTGCCCCAATATCCAATGTACGGATAATCACTTTCTTACCGTCCATTTCCTCTGCGGCTTTCTTGTAAATGCGAAACTGTTCTTCTTCTCCCGGAAGATGATCTTTTCCAATATACAAAAACTCACTTCTAAATAAGCCAATGCCGCCTGCATCATTTTCTTTTACATATTTCAAATCCTCAGTGCATCCGATGTTGGCATATAGATTTACTTTTTTACCACTTAATGTAATGTTTTCTTTTCCTATGAGTTCTTGTAAAAGCTGCTTTTGTTTCTCTTCTTCCTCTATCCTCGTTAAAAGTCCGCCTCTGCATTCCTCGTCCGGTTCTACAATAAATTCTTCTGCAAAACCATCCACTGCCGCTTCCATTCCCGAAGTCAGAGCCGTCAAATCCATATCCACACCAATTAATGCAGGAATATTCATTGTCCGGGCCAATATCGCTGTATGCGAATTGGTTGCACCATGCACCGTAACAAATGCCAGTATTTTGCTTTTATCAAGAACAACTGTCTCACTCGGCGACAAATCATCTGCGACAAGAATAACCGGTTCTGTCAATACATCGGTACTGCCAACATTACATAAATGACCTACAATCCGCTTCGTAATATCTTTTACATCGGATGAACGTTCCTTCATATAATCGTTATCCATTGTGGCAAATACTTCCGCAAATTCTTCTCCCGTCTCCCAAACCGCATACTCTGCATTCATATGCTGAGAGGATATCTTTTCTTCTATGCTCTCCTGATAATCCTCATCTTCTAACATGAATAACTGAATCTGGACAATCTCTGCTCCATCTTCACCAACTTCTTCCAAAGCTTTATCATGGAGTGCCTGTAATTCCAAAGCTGCCTTTTCCTTGGCCTCAAGAACTCTTGCCAGTTCTGCTTCCACATCCTGAATCTGTTCTTTTTTTATTTCATATTCCTGTTTTTGTAAAATATGAATTTTTCCAAGTGCAACCCCTTTATATACTGCTTTTCCTTTTAATCTGTTCATAATCCTCTTATCTCCCACTCATTCCTGATGGAATACTCTTTTCAAAGAAAAAGGTATTAATTTCCATTATCTCCTACAAATTTGTCTCAAAAAACTTCTGCATACTTTCGATTGCCGCGTCCTCATCATCACCTTCTGCTGTTACGGTAATACTCTGTCCGCACTTCACACCCAAAGCCATAACCCTTTATATACTGCTTTTCCTTTTAATCTGTTCATAATCCTCTTATCTCCCACTCATTCCTGATGGAATACTCTTTTCAAAGAAAAAGGTATTAATTTCCATTATCTCCTACAAATTTGTCTCAAAAAACTTCTGCATACTTTCGATTGCCGCGTCCTCATCATCACCTTCTGCTGTTACGGTAATACTCTGTCCGCACTTCACACCCAAAGCCATAACCGCCATAAGTCTTGCCGCATTAGCTTTCTTTTCTCCGGCATCAATCATAATGGTACTGCTATATTTTTTTGCCTCATTTACAATCTGTCCTGCCGGTCTTGCATGAATTCCTAATGGATCAATAATGGTGTACATAAAACTTTTCATTTTTTCTTCCTCTCTTTCCGTTTGCTTAACTTATCTTTTATTTATCCGTTCTTATTCTTACCTTGCTTTTCATTACGCTTCCGAAAAATACCTTTCTATATGAATTGCAAGATAACCTTTTTCCAAGTCTTCCAACTCAATTTGTATCTGTTCTTCAATAAAATTACAAACCTTACGTGCAACTTCCATTGCCACTGGATACTGTTCTTCCATATAGCAATTCAAATCCACGCCAACCTTACTACCGTTTTTAGTTCGAACCAGGATGTAATACAAATGGCTCAGCAAACGCGTATACGTCAATGACTCCTCCTGTACCGTCTTTTCCGCCGCCTCTACAATCATTTGCATACATTGACTGATAATCTGCGTATACTTTAATGTTTCAGATACCTGCTCATGAGATAATCCCGAATGTATATGCAACGCAATAAATCCTGCTTCATCATCAGAGATTTCATATCCTGCATATTCTTTAATAATATCTCTTGATTTGATTGCTACTGCATATTCCTTTCCAAATAAAACTTTTATATCCGGAATAAAAGGATTAGGTACATACATACGTTGCTGTTCCCGTCTTGCTGCAAATGCAATATGATCAGCCAACGTCAATAAAATATCCGGACTGATTTTATCAAAAACACGTTCTGCCTCTTCTATAATCCTGCCTGCCGCTTCCACATAAACTGGTTCAATTCCATTTTCCGTACCAATGGCAGCTTTTCTTCCGTCATTTCCGGCTAACCGGTACTCCTTCATATTCGTGCCGCTCTCCAGGCAGTCACCTACTTTTTTGCCAAAACCAATTCCCTTTCCCAAAAGAATGCTTTCACTTTTTTCGTTTTCCCCTAAAACAAGCAAAGCATTATTATTCAATATTTTTCGAATATTGTACATATACAATTCACCCTATACACCTGATATATTCCGTCTTTTTTTATACAAGATGCTTATTTGTCAGAATCCGCCAGATATAAAAAAAGACATAAACACATTCGCCAACACAATCACTATCATCTTTGCGAAAGGTTCATGCCTGCTCTACCAGTAACACACCATTAATTTTTTCTTTCTTATGTAATCAGATTACTCCATTCTATACTCTTTTGTCAATATGTACATATGTTGTAATAATAAAAGAATTTTTTGTGCACTTTTTACAATTCTTTTCCCTTTACAACTCCACCACATCCAAATCATCAGGCACAAAGAGATTTCCTTTGAAATACTCTTTGGCCTCTTGCGAATATAATTTCTTACGCTCTGCAAGATTCTTATCCTCGGTATGATACAGAATCAAATTTTTCACTCCCAGCAT
>CAZHGE010000111.1:0-7266 GCA_964531805.1 uncultured Lachnospiraceae bacterium | reverse complement strand
CCGTTTTTTCCAACTCTGTCCGTGTCAGCAATTGATATACCCCATAATTTAACAAAATGGAGAATATCATGATACACAAATAACGGATATTAAAATATCCGTAAAACCACAAAGAGAAACCTATCAACCATGTTTTTGCAGCTGTAGCATTTTTATTCTTCAGCACATAATATCCCAGCAAGCAAAGTGGGAAAAATAAAAAGATAAAAATATACGAATTAAATAACATAATACCATTCCTTATTTTTCATAACCATAATAAGGTAAAAACCACTCTGCAAATTTGCTCAAGCCTTCCTCAATCGAAGTAGATGGCTTAAAATCAAAATCACGGATCAGATCACTGACATCTGCATAAGTCTGATACACATCTCCTGGCTGCATCGGAAGGAATTCCTTCTTTGCTTCTCTGCCAAGACATTTTTCCAAAGTAGATATATAGTCCATCAATTTCTCAGGCTGGTTATTTCCGATATTATAAATCTTATAATAAGCTCCCAGTTCATCCGCTTTCGGCGCATGATCTAAAATATTTACAATACCGGTCACGATGTCATCAATGTAGGTAAAATCACGCATCATATCACCATTATTGTAGATTTGAATGGATTCCCCATTCATGATTTTTTTAGCGAACTTAAAATATGCCATATCAGGACGTCCCATTGGCCCGTAAACCGTGAAGAAACGAAGACCTGTCAGTTTAATCCCATACAATTTAGCATAGGAATATGCCATTAATTCATTGGATTTTTTAGTTGCTGCATATAAACTAACAGGCTTATCCACCTGGTCTTCCACACAAAATGGCACCTTCGTATTGCCGCCATATACCGAACTGGAAGACGCATACACCAAATGCTTCACTGGATAATAACGACATCCCTCTAAAATATTAAAAAATCCAACTAAATTGGACTGAATATATGCGTCAGGATTATCAATGCTGTAACGAACCCCCGCCTGCGCTGCCAGGTTTACCACGATATCCGGATGGTAATCCTTGAAAATGGATAAAACAGTATCCTTATCCGCCAAGTCACCTTTGATAAACGTGAATCCATCTAATTCTTTCAAAATACGAAGGCGTTCCTCTTTTAAGGATACTTCATAATAATCATTCATATTATCCAAACCGATTACCTTGGCTCCTGCTTCTAATAAACGTTTGGATAAATAAAATCCGATAAAGCCAGCGGCACCGGTAATAAAATAGATGTTTTTATTGCTCTGTTCGTTCATATTCTTGGGGATGTATTACTTACAAAATACATCTGTTCTCCTTGCAATTTTCTGTTGGCTAATTCGCTTTCGGGTGATATGCCCCTACTAAGTTCTTAAATAAAATCTTAAGCAAATCACTGTTTCCTTTAAAGAAAGAAATCTTAGTCGGTGTTTTTCCACTCTTTGGATACACTCTGTCTACTGGAATCTCACATGCTTTCATACCCAGCTGGGATGCCCGTACAGAAAGATATGCCAGCAGTTCATAAGTCATAAAAATATCACGCAGAGGCTGTACCTGCGGGTGCGTCAGATATTCTCTGGAATACGCGCGGTACGCATTGGTTGTATCGGTAAACCACTGCTTTGCTGTGAGCGAAATCACTGGTGCATGCAATAAACGCACAGATAATAACCGGATAAATGGTGTACGGACCGCATGACCACCTTTGATAAAACGGGATCCTTGCACAAAATCATAACCTTCCTGCAACTTCTCTATAAAAGCAGGAACATCTTCAATGCTGTCCTTGTTATTACCATCAATCGTAATAATACCTTTATAACCACGCTGCAAAGCCCACCAGATTCCCATACGAAGCTGTGCCCCCTGTTTACCAGGACCTTTTTTTATAAGCAATGTATTCACATCCAGACTGCGCAGTAAAGTTTCCTCTGTACAGCCATCAGTCGACCCGCCATCGCAGATAACGATATCCGCCGAGTTAGAAACATGATAACGCTTTGCGCGCTGCAATTCCTTTTTAATTCGTTCTCCCTCATTGATGATTGGGATCAAAACGCAGTATTCCTTTGTTTTTTCCTGCCATTCATTACATTCAAAGGCGGGAACCCCTGATATATTTTCGAAATACATAATTGCTCCTTACATAAATACATCCTGCAAATAATGCATCGCATCCTTCACATTCTGTATATTCTCCTGTGTTTTGATTTCCAATGAAACAAAGCGGTCATAGCCTGTTTCTTTCAAATATTTTGCCAAATCCTTATGGGCGGTTCTGTGCTCCACAAGAGCAAGTCCTGGTTCACTGATATGTACATGATTCAGCCATTCTCTTGCCACTTCTACCACGTGAAGATCTTCTCCATTCTGAATCATAGTTCCATAATCAAGATTAATCAAGAAGCCCTTGCTTCCCACTGTCTTTACCAGTTCTACTGCTTCCAAAGTTGTATTGCAATAATTGGTATTGTAAATAGGCGGATTGGCCTCCATGGAAAGGACTGTATTTTTACTATAAGCATACTCGCCTAATTCTTCAAAAAACGGAATTGCCAGTTTGGTATCGGTTCCTTCTGTAAAAGAACGATTTCGTGGACAGCCAAACACCAAATTTTCACAGTGGATAATGGATGCGAAATCAATGGCCTTTTTAGTATAATCTAATAAAATGGTTCGTTCTTCTTTCGAAGCAAATAGATTCTCTGTTCTGCCAAACCAAATGGACTGCATGGAAGGAATCACTAAATTATATTTCTCTTTTATCGCTGTGGCAAATACTGCTGCCTCATCATTTTTATCATAAGGCGATTCCGGAAAAATACGGGTTGGTGCAATCTCCAATCCCTCTATCTTCTCATCTCGCAAAAAAGCATACATTTCCTCGTCATATTCTTTTGTCCATGCAATGTTGGATACGGAAAGTTTCATAATCTACTTGTTCTCCATCCTTATTTTGAAATACCCTTTTTTCAGGATTAATACCGTTTCACAAATTCTACAATTTCATTCAACACCGTTTCTTTATCTGCAAAATATCCATCTTTTCCACCAAACACTTCCCCATATTTACTGCGGTAATCATAAAATGGCGGCTCTTGCAGAACCTCATTTTGGAATACCCTATCCGTCAAACGTTTAAAAATCTCTGCCACACTAAGAGGTTCAGTCGCAATATTTAACAGGCGGATATTATTTTCCAATGCTGTCTGAATATCATTCCAAAGATTTGCCAAATTATAAAACTGGAAAACGCCACGGCTGTCCGTGAAATTCAGGGCAGAAAACTCTAAACTCTTAAATTCCTGTTTCAGTTCTTCTATGGCATACAATTCTTTTGCCGTTGGATTTATTTTTTCTGTTAAAGTACATTTGTAAAATCCATTTCCCATATCTCGATAAGACTGTTCTACTAACGTACTTTTTCCAGCCAATTCCTGAAACTTTTCTGTTTTTAACATAGCTGGTATTACATGAATAAAATCATAGATAAAATTCTTCTTTAAGTTTTTACCAAACAATCCTGGAAGACGGATAATTAGAGCATCTTCCCATGTTTCACGAACCATCTGCTCCAATTTATAACGGTTTGCACCATATGGAAGAAGCCCATCTGTTTCAATCTCCGCGTCCTCATCTACATTTACTGGATTTTTATATACATCCACTGTAGAAATTAAAACCAGTTTCTTGGGTTTAATTTTTTTAATCTGTTCCATGGCTTCCATAATCGTTGCCATATCTGCTTCGGGATCCTTATTTGCTAAAAATTTCTCTGCACGAAGACCAGCATACACTAATAAATCCGGTTTCTTGCCAAAGGCTTCCTCTTTATTTTTCGAATTAATCTTCCATGTAAAATCGTGATTTGCTGCTATATTGGAGCCTACAAAGCCCGTATAGCCTACTAACATACTTGTTTCCATTTTACTCATTTTGGTTTTCAGTCGACCAACAGTTTTCCTTATCCTTTTCCGTCAGCCAAACTCCTTTCCTCTACAGTTTCTCTATTCCGTCAAATAAGTATCTCTGGCGCTTGAAGGTCAGATTTAAAAGCAGTGCTAAGTATTTTATCACAATGGATAAAATAGTAAACAAACCGAAAAATGCAAATGCTAAGAACAACACCGTAGTCGTCCATCCCACGATAGCAATTCCACTGATGTAAATTGCCAGCGCATACACCGCTGTAAATACCATTACAAGTGCCATAAGCGCCGCCATCCATGCCGCAATACGGTATCCCACATCTGTAAAAAGTAAAAGCGAATCCGCAGCCAGCGTTCTTCTCGTTTTTCTCGCTTTTTTATCATAATGATAACTACACCTCTTTATAGGCTCATATTCTAAAACTTTCATCTTCAAACCACAGTTAGCATACAATGCCTTGCGATAAAGAATCGTCCGGTTCAATGACTGAATACGGTTAATTCCACGCCTTGATAAAATACGAAAATTATCCGACTGCAATTTGTTTTCCATTCCCGAAAAGCGATTGAATAAACCATAAAATGCCTGGGACGACTTTTTATTCTTATTCTTGTCCGCACAGCATACAATGTCAAAATCCTTCAGGCATTCCTCATATACCTTTTGGATCATGTTATCTTCAAAATTGTAGCAGCACTCGTCAAATTCTATAACAAAATCACCAATTGCCAAATCACGCCCAGCATTCATTGCCACTTCCATCCCCTGGTAATGACTCATATGCAGGATCGTAATGGACACCTGAGCATACTTACTCTTTAAGGATTTAACACAGTCCAAATAGTCAATTGGCGACGCATCATCCACACAGATCAATTCAAATTGTAAAAAATGCTCCTGTAAATTATGCAGGATTCCATCTAAAAATTCCGCCAATTCTTGTCTATTTTCCGCACTGTTTAAATAAACTACCGCGGATATGAAATTTTTTTCTAAAGTTTCTTTGTTTGCCATGCTTTTATTTCCTTATTTTTACCATATGTCTGCCTTCAGGAATTCCATGCAGTGTGGCTCTATTTTTTCAAAAACTCGTCCAAATCATAAACTGTATTGATTTTGCCGGATAACACACTGATAAATGTCGGTTCGTTACTGAAAGTCTTGATCACCGTTGGACGAGAATCATCAATCTCTGTCGTTTTTAAGATCGGTTTCATCGAATACAATGACTTTTGATATGTGAAACCAAATTCATCCTTCATATATTTTCTTGCCAATGATGACATATACGGCCATGCGCTGACAGGCTTTGCTTTACACTCATTGCAATTCCCCAGATGTTCACTGCTACAATAACCCTCACTTTTTTCCTGACAGGCAAAATGAGGAGTCTCATCGTAACTTACATCATGAGGTGTGAATGTTACCGATGTCAGACTGTGCAACCCGGTTTTTCCAAACGGCATAATCGAAAAAAATGGGCCATCCATAACGGTTATTCCCGTGTTTTGCAACTCCTTAGAGGTTTCACAAAGAATGATCTCACACAATTCATATTTGATGCGGAAAGGCTCAAAGGCAAGCATATTCTGAATCTGATTCACCGATGCATAGGTTGCGTTTAAAACAAATTCACTTTCTATGTGGTCACCATTCGAGAGTTCCAAATAGTAATGGGTATTTTCCTTTTTAATTTTTGAAATCTCAGTAGAGTAAGAAATTGTCACATTGGGAAAGTTACCTAACTCGTCCACAAAATAATCCCGTAAAATCATGGCATCATAGGTATCTTCCCTTGTTAAAAAAGCACCATCACAGAATCCCTCTTTAAAATAACGGGACGGATTTACCGGTTCACAGAAAATATCTGCATCCTTACAAAACTTCACAAACTCATTTGCATTCGTCCATGAAAATTGTGACGATGTCGCATATATTTGTTCAAACTGATCATGAATACAAAATCCATAATCCTCATGAAACCGATTGTAATACCCTGCCGACTTTACCGCAGTAGATAAAGACCTTGGATAATGATATCCCATATGCGCACGCGCCTGATTGATATAAGTAGCACGCATAAACGGAGCCGGATCTTTTTCCACAACAAATACACGTTCTCTCTGCTTTGCACAGAAAAGCGCCGCATACAGCCCATATAAACCTGCCCCAATAATGATCTTATCAAATGTCATATTTATAGTGCCTCGAATAAAATTCTGTTCTTTCTATTATCTACTAAAATGGGGGGAAAAACAAGAGAATTTCGGCTGATATTTATTGGAATTACATATCAGCCGAAATATGCAGATGATTTATTATTCAAAAATACTTATGAAAACAAAGGAGACACACCTATGAAAACACTGAGCACCTTAATGGAAAATTATCTATTATTTTGCCAAAATCAAAAATGCCTGGATGCAAAGACTTTGAAAGCTTACGGCATTGATTTAACGCAATTTCTTAAGATGATACATACGGATTTGCTGGCGGAAATTAATACAAATATTTTGGAAAAATATATCTGTGATTTGCATCAAACCTACAAGCCCAAAACTGCAAAACGAAAAATTGCATCTGTGAAGGCCTTTTTTCACTATTTAGAATACAAGGATTATATTTCTATTAATCCCTTTTCAAAAATTCATATTAAGTTTCGTGAGCCAGTAATCTTACCCAAAACTATTCCATTAAATACCGTCGAACATTTTCTGTCCACTATGTATAGTCAACTAAATTCGGCTAAAAATGATTATCAACGCAGAAATACCTTACGTGACATTGCCGTCATTGAACTGCTCTTCGCTACTGGTATGCGAATATCTGAATTATGCTCTTTATCATCAGCACATGTGAATTTAAACAATCGAACCGTGCTTATATATGGAAAAGGGGCAAAGGAGAGAATCATCCAGATTGGGAATGAAGATGTATTTCGAATTTTATGTGAATATGCTCGAGAATATCAAGATGATATTAAGCGAAGCGGGCACTTTTTTATTAATCATTTAGGTGAACCTTTATCCGATCAGTCAGTTCGCCGGATGATTCGAAAATATTCTAAAATTGCTGCCATCAATCTCCATATTACACCACATATGTTCCGCCACACCTTCGCCACTGCTCTGTTAGATGCTGATGTGGACATTCGATATATACAGGAGATGTTGGGGCATAGTTCTATCAATATTACGGAAATTTATACACATGTTACCACTGCAAAACAGATGAGTATTTTGAGCACAAAGCATCCGAGGAAAGATTTGAGGGTGTAGAGTAAACTCCGCTCTAAGTAGTTTCAAGGAAGTACAACATTAACAGATAATATATGATTATCCGTTTATCACAAAAGATCGGAAAGGAAA
>CAZHGE010000110.1:0-7367 GCA_964531805.1 uncultured Lachnospiraceae bacterium | reverse complement strand
TCCTTCTGGAATAAGAAGGTGAGCTTTTACCATAAATTCTGGATCAAGACCTACGAAACATGTAGCATGATACATTGTTTTCCAACGTGTTTCATAGATAGCGTCCATAACTACTTTATCAAGTTTAGCTTCATCTACGCCTGGTTCGCCTTTAATACGACGAGCTGCTGCGTAACGTCCTGTTACAGCACCATCGTTGAATAATAAAACTTTTGCATCTTTTTCAAGACCAAATGTTTCACCATCTTTGATAGGCATGTCTGTTACAACAGTACCTGGTGAATTTTTAGCTAATTCATAAGCTTCTTTTAAAGTGTTAACTTTAACTACGTTGTTTCCGTAAAAAGCTGCTTCGATGATAGAACGTGTCTTAGAGAATCCTACCTTGCCAGCACCAATTTCGGAAATTGGATAATACGCTTTTGTTGACATATGTCATCCTCCTTAAAATAATGTATGAACACACCGTATATACGGCACTTTCCTATTTATGTGCGAACTCGCACATCAAAAATATTATTGCAGATAAGCCAATAATTGTCAATCATTCCTCTATGATTTTAGACAATTTTTACACATAAAGCTGCGTATCCTTTTGACTCACTTTATTCCTCTATTTCTGCTGTTGCTTCCTTCAGCCACTTCTGCTCTTCATCATTCAAATACGGAAAGATTTTCTCAAAAACCAGAGCATGATATTCATTCAGTTTTTTTATATCTGATTTTTCCAGATACACTGGATCAATGGCTTCTAAATCAATCGGTACAAAGGTCAGTGTTTCAAAATCAAGGAATGTACCGTCTGTATTCTTTTCCCTTTCTTTTACCAAAAGAACGTTCTCCGTCCGGATACCAAACGCTCCTTCTTTATAGACTCCCGGTTCATTAGTTACTAACATTCCAGGCTGCAATACCGCTTCCGGTGTGCCTTCTAAATATTTCCATCGTATATTATGTGGTCCTTCATGAACATTGAGAAAATATCCAACTCCATGTCCCGTACCACATTTATAATCAATTCCCTGCTCCCAAAGAAGCTGTCTTGCTAAAATATCCAGATTTCGCCCTGTACAACCGGATAAAAAGACTGCAGATTGTAAACGCAGCATTCCAGCTGCTACAAGGGTAAAATCACGTTTTTCTTCTTTTGTCAGTTCTCCCATACTGATGGTTCTTGTTACATCTGTCGTTGCTCCTTTATACTGTCCCCCGGAATCTGTTAAAAGAAAACTTCGCGCGTCTATCTGTGCATATTTCTCCTGCGTTGCTTCATAATGCATCATCGCTGCATTTTCGCCATACGCACAAATGGTTGGAAAGGATAACCCTTTAAAACCAGGAATCTCTGCCCTAAGGGAATCCATGACCTGACCAGCACTCCATTCATTCATTCCCACACCCTCTTTTTTCATCCGATATAAATATTTACATACAGCCACACTATCCATCAGATAAAAATGACGAATATGTTCTAATTCTTTTAGGGTTTTAACCGCTTTAATTTCTTCTATTGGATTACGTGCTTTTACTACTGTTCCTTTTTGTATAATGGATTCATACGCACGATAACTAGTCTCATTCTTATCCACAATACCGGATAACCCATTTGATTCTTTTTCTAAAAAAGAAAACACCTCTTCATAATCATGAACCTGTACCTGATTCTGTTTCAAATATTCTGTTAATTGATCAGATACCGCCATCGGCTGAATAAATATATGCAGTTCATCTTTTAAAATATACAGATAGGACAATGCCACCGGGTTACATTCCACATCGCTTCCCCTAATATTTAAAAACCACATAATATCGTCCAGTTTGCTGACAAATAAAAAGTCTGCATCTTCTTCATTCATCTTCTCACGGATAAGTGACCATTTTTCTGCAATGGTCATTCCACAATACTCTTCTTCCATAAAGTAAACAGGCTCTGCTGACAACTGTGGTCTGTCAAGCCATAATGCACCAGCCACATCTTCTTCATAACACAATTCAGGTTCTAATTCCCGACATTTTTTTAACACCTGCTCTACATAACTCTTACGCAGAATACGTCCATCAAACCCAATCCGGACACCTTTTTTACCATGCTCCTTGATATATTCCAGAATCGTAGGAACTCCTTCATCCCCCATACGGAACAACTCTATACCACTTCCTGCAAGTTCTATATCTGCCTGCACAAAATATCTTCCATCCGTCCAAAGTCCCGCCATATTTTCTCCGATAAGCAATGTGCCATTGGATCCGGTAAATCCTGAATACCATTCCCGGATTTTAAAATAGTCTCCAACATATTCTGAATTATGGAAATCCGATGTAGGGATTAAGTAAAAATCTATATCTCTCTTCTTCATTTCGATACGCAATGCTTCTATTCGGCTGATTCTTATATCCATTATAAAATCCTCTCATTACATTATAGTATTTCTGCTATCAAACAATCACAATCCATTTCTTACTATAAATCAATTATAGCGTAAAATAATATTATTATGTTTACTTTTATCAAAATAATCATACAAAATCCCAAATATACGCAATTCGTTTCTTTATCATGGTAAATCACTAAATTTTTTATTAAATTCATCGAAAAAAACTTGTGCTACCATCAAATTTTAGGTAACATAGAGATATATTTTTTTGTGTACAAAACTAAAAAAGAAAGGTGGAAACTTATTGGAAAAAAATATTTACTCAGAAATCACACCCGATATCATTGAATTAGCGGAACTTTCACGCCAGGCAGGAGTGATTGACTCCGAATTATTTACGAAATATGATGTTAAGCGCGGTTTGCGTGACTTAAATGGAAAAGGTGTACTTGCCGGACTAACAAACATCTCCGACGTACGTGCAACCAAAATTGTGGATGGCGTCTCTTTCCCAGATCATGGCAAACTCTTTTATCGTGGATATAATGTTGCAGATCTTGTAAAAGGATTTACAGAAGATAACCGTTTTGGATTTGAAGAAGTTACCTATTTATTATTATTTAATAAACTTCCTGATGAGAATGAACTGAAGGATTTTGAGCAGTTACTGATCAAATATCGTTCTCTTCCTACCAGTTTCGTTCGTGACATCATTATGAAAGCACCAAGTAAAGACATGATGAACTCTCTGGCGCGAAGCGTTTTGGCATTGTATTCTTATGATGATTTTGCAGATGATACTTCATTACCAAATGTTTTACGTCAGTCATTGCAGTTAATCAGTTTGTTCCCTTTACTGACGATTTACAGTTATCAGGCATACAGCTACTATCACAATGCGGACAGTTTGTTCATCCATCATTCACAGGATAATTTGTCTATGGCTGAGAACATTCTTCATTTGTTACGTCCGGACAGCAAATATACAGAATTAGAAGCAAAGATTTTAGATATCGCATTGATTTTACATATGGAACATGGCGGAGGTAACAACTCTTCGTTTACTACCCATGTAGTATCTTCCTCTATGACAGATACCTATTCCGTTATTGCAGCTGCTATTGGCTCCTTAAAAGGTCCGCGTCATGGTGGTGCCAACATTAAAGTAGTACAGATGTTCAATGACATGATGCAGCAGATACATGACTGGAAAGATGAAGACGAAGTGTCTTACTACTTACGTCGTCTGCTCCACAAAGAAGCATTTGACAAAGCCGGTCTTATTTATGGTGTGGGGCATGCGATTTATTCGAAGTCCGATCCTCGTGCTGAGATCTTTAAGGGATTTGTTGAAAAGTTATCCATAGAAAAAGGATTACAGGATCAGTACGCTTTGTATGATATGGTAGCAAGACTTGCTCCTAAGATTATTGAGTCTGAACGCCAGATGTATAAGGGCGTAAGCATCAATGTGGACTTCTACTCTGGATTTGTATATCAGATGTTAGGACTTCCAATGGAACTTTACACACCAATCTTTGCCATCGCAAGAATTGCAGGCTGGAGCGCACACCGCTTAGAAGAACTTGCAAACAATGGTAAAATCATCCGTCCTGCTTACAAAACACTTTGTACCGATCAGGATTATATTAAGATGTGCGACAGATAAAACCAAACGCCTATACAATCCGGGTTTCGGCTTATTGGTCAAAAAAGCCAGAGGACTATCCTCTGGCTTTTTTATATTCTCTTATTACATTCCTAAAAACTGCTTAATAATGTCCTTCATACCATCTTTTTCACAAATATTGTTATGTAATACCGGTGCAGTCTGAAGTTCAGATACTGCATTTGGAATCGCAACATTTGCTGTCTTGGAAAGCGTCTCAACCAATTCAAACATATCTTCATTATGTTCCTTACCATCAATTGCTTCCATAACGCTCTGACCAAATTTAAATGGGCTTGCTGTAGATGCAATGACTGTCTTGTTGGTGTCGCCTGTTTCCTTAACATACTGTTCATATACATAAGAAGCAACTGCTGTATGAGTGTCTAACACATAACCAGTCTTCTCATATAAGTCCTTAATGCGCTGTGCTGTCTGCTCTTCTGTTGCATAGCCGCCCACAAAATCCTTAAGACCGGCCTTCATTTCTTCTGTAATGGTATAGAAACCATTCTCTGTAAGCTGTTTCATCAGGTCTTTATTCTTCTCATCATCTTCACCGGCAATCAAGTAAATCAAACGTTCTAAGTTGCTAGAAATCAAAATGTCCATAGATGGAGAAGTTGTTAAATAAAATTCTCTGTTACGATTATACTCACCATTCTGGAAGAAATCATATAATACTTTATTGTGGTTGGAAGCACAGATTAACTTATCAATCGGCACACCCATATGTTTTGCAAGGTAAGCTGCTAAAATATTACCAAAGTTACCCGTTGGAACGACTACGTTAATCTTTTCGCCTGCGCTGATACGTTCTTCTTTTAACATCACGCCATAAGAATATACATAGTAAACAACCTGTGGAATCAAACGTCCAATATTGATAGAGTTAGCAGATGAAAACTGATAGCCCTTTTCATCTAACTCTTTTGCAAATTCCTTATCCGCAAAAATCTTCTTAACACCAGTCTGGGCATCATCGAAGTTACCATGGATACCAACAACGAATGTATTATCACCCTTCTGTGTTACCATCTGGCGTTCCTGAATCGCACTTACACCATTCTTAGGATAGAATACGATAATCTTTGTTCCTTCTACTTCTGCAAATCCTGCCAATGCAGCTTTTCCTGTATCACCACTTGTTGCGGTTAAGATTACGATATCATTCTTTACGTTATTTTTTCTGGCAGATGTAATCATTAAGTGAGGCAGGATGGATAATGCCATATCCTTAAATGCAATCGTAGGACCATGGAATAATTCCAAATAATACGCGCCATCCGCTTCTACCATAGGTGCAATCATTTCTGTATCAAACTTAGAGTCATAAGCCCGGTTAATACAGTTCTTTAATTCTTCTTCTGTAAAATCAGTATAGAAACGGCTCATTACTTCATAAGCAGTTTCTGCATAAGTCATATTTGCAAAGTCTTCGATTGGTCTGTCCAAAGCAGGAATTCTTTCCGGGAAAAATAAACCGCCCTCATCTGACAATCCCTTTAAGATAGCCTGGGAAGCTGTTACACGGATTCCACTGTTTCTTGTACTTTTGTAAAATAATTCTTTCATAATTTCCTCACACTTCTAATGCAAAACCTTATTATCTCGCCTATTATAGCACGTTTCTCTAGGACTCGCAATCAATACCCTTCATCATCAGCAAAAAAATTCATGACCGCCATAAGTAAACAATTTTGTTAAATTCCGGTCAAACCAAGCCGCTTTTTCTTTATCAGCATATGCGCGTGCCATAAAGTACAAAGCACCATCTGATTGATCCTCCCCATATAAAGCTGCATTCACAGCTTCCACTGTCTCATCCGAGACCTTTACACTATAAAATCTTCCATCCCGGATAGGCGAAAACTGACATACCCCGTCTTCCTGTTGAAATATCACATCTGTAATGGTATCTGGAAACTGTTCGTCCATCACTCGATTTATGATTACATTGGCAACTAAAACTTTTCCTTTTCGATCTTCTCCACCTGCTTCCGCCTCCACAATGCGAAGTAAATTTTCATAATCCTCATTCGTAATATCCATAATATAATCCCGTTCCATCATGGAAACCGTAACGACACGCTGCTGCGATGCGGAGTTGTCCACCAAACCAAAAATACGACGGCTTGTCACATTTTCCCCATCCACATATGCCTCTTTTGCATAGGCTCTGTTTTCCGCAATTGCTTTTACATTATAAACACCTGTAAGCAGAATAAAACTCCATATCAACAAAATAAACGAGCCTGTTTTATAAAAACCATGCTGTCTCATTTTCATTTCCTTTCCTCAATGCATAGTAATCAAATGTAACACTTCCTTAATATTTTATACATATATAGGCAAAAATATTTCTAAAATTGTGCATTGAATAAGATTTTGTTATACTAAAATAAAAAGCATCGTATTTTTTCGATTAGAAGGGAATTATTGTGACAGAATATAACAATCCGGCTGCCGGAACCTTTCAAGCACAAAAAAAGGACGGTACCATCTATTACCGCTCCTCTTTCACTTATAAAAACAAACATATTTCCCTCGGAAGTTTTGATACCCAAAAAGAGGCTCATGGTGCTTATCTAGAGGCCTTACGTCTAACTGAGACATCCAGCATTTCCTTAATGGATTACTCAAAAAATGGATATCTCTCCTTTGAAAAATGGGTGGTTCTTTGCAACTTCCGGGATAACAACCTGTATTTTTCCACTCCTATCTATGTACGAAAACACTATTTTTCTTACTATTTAGATGAGCATACAGAACTCAAATTTTCCATTGATGATTTGTTCTACTATGCCTCACATAAGATTATGCGCCGTAACGGGCATTATTTTGTTGCGGATTACGGCATGCAGGTTACCATCTTAACAAGATACGGAATCAAAAGCCATGGCGTTCTTGGAAAGGATTATAATTTAATCAATGGCGACATTCACGATTTCCGTTATGAAAACATTGAAATCTTAAATACCTACCATGGCGTCCGCCAAAGTACATATAAAGGAAAAGAAAAATATCAGGCACGCATCCATCTAAACGGTTACTACATCATAGGCTACTATGATTCCGCCCTGCACGCTGCCATCGCCTATAATAAGGCAATTGATATCTTGCTTTCCAATGGCTGCACAAAACAATTCAAACAAAACTATATGGAAGGCGTATCGCCTTCTGCCTACGCTGATATCTACCGCAGCATTAATATTTCAAAAAAAATATGGAATTATACTCCCTAATAAAAAAACAGCGCAATGCGCTGTTTCAGACTGTAGACAAAGTTGGTGCTGAATTCAATAATTCAGCACCACTTTTCT
>CAZHGE010000109.1:0-7473 GCA_964531805.1 uncultured Lachnospiraceae bacterium | reverse complement strand
TATGCGCTTTAGTAGAAGGCATGGAAGCACAGGAAGCAGCAAAACGCCTCAGGGGTATCACCTGTGGGTTCCGTGATACATCATGTCCGGACCAACTGGCTGTCTGCTTAGAACAGCTTTTACAGAATGTTTAATAAAGAGGTTTCCAATATATGAAAAAAATTGTTTTAACCGGCGGCGGAACTGCCGGTCACGTTACTCCTAATATTGCTTTACTTCCAGCACTTCGCGAGGATGGTTATGACGTTCACTACATGGGCTCCTTTGAAGGAATTGAAAGCCGTTTAATTCCCGATTTTGATGTTCCCTATTATGGAATCTCCACTGGTAAGTTCAGACGTTACTTTGACCTTAAGAACTTTTCTGATCCTTTCCGTGTCATCAAAGGTTACATGGAAGCCCGTAAGATCTTAAAGGAAATCAAGCCTGATGTGGTATTCAGCAAAGGCGGTTTTGTTGCCGTTCCGGTTGTAAGAGCCGCTGCCGACCTTCATATTCCATGTATTCTTCATGAATCGGATATGACACCCGGTCTTGCTAATAAGCTTTGTATCCCGTTAGCAGACAAAGTATGTTGCAACTTTCCTGAGACGTTAAAGAACTTACCTGCAAGCAAAGCCGTTTTAACAGGAACACCTATCCGTGCTGAATTAACAAAAGGCAATCGTATTGCTGCTTTGGAAGCATGCGGCTTTACTGCAAATAAACCGGTTATCATGGTAGTTGGTGGTTCACAAGGCTCTGCCAGCATTAATCAGGTGGTGCGAGAAGCTCTTCCACGATTATTAGAAGATTTCCAAGTCCTTCATCTTTGCGGTAAGGATAAAGTAGATAACTTAATGCTTTCCATTCCTGGGTATAAGCAGTTTGAATATGTAAAAACAGAATTGAAAGATTTCTTTGCTTTGGCCGATATTGTTGTTTCCAGAGCCGGCGCCAATGCTATCTGTGAATTGCTGGCGCTGAAAAAACCTAATATTCTGATTCCATTATCTATTGGCTCCAGAGGCGACCAGATTTTAAATGCCGCTTCTTTTGAAGAGCAGGGCTTTTCCATTGTAATTAAAGAAGAAGCCTTGGACTGCTTCTGCTTAATAGATAAAATTGAAGAAATGTATCAGAATAAACAACGCTATGTAGAAACCATGAATACCAACGGCCAGATTAATGCGATTCCAAAGATTATGGAATTAATCAACGACGCTGCCAATAAAAAATAGAGCCGTTGTCGGCTCTATTTTTTACTTTGTCAGCGTTTCCTTAATTGCTGCCAACTCTTCTGCACTTGGGCTGGTTGGATTCCATGCAATCTTCTGGGCATCGTCATCGTAACGAGGAATCAAGTGCATGTGGAAATGGAATACGGTCTGACCTGCCACTTCGTTATTGTTCTGAACCAGATTAAATCCATCCGCTCCCAACTTCTCTGACATTTCTACTGCCATCTTTTTCGCAAGCTTCATTACCTCAGCTGCTGTATCTAACGGAAGTTCATAAAGATTCTTATAGTGATCCTTTGGCAGAATAAGAGCATGTCCCTTTGTTGCCGGACTCATATCTAATATTACGTTAAAATTCTCATCCTCATAAATGGAATTGGTTGGAATAATTCCATTGGCTAATTTACAAAAAATACAGTTATCGTCTCTCATTGCTTATGCCTCCCGCTTTTCAATCATTTTAACCATTCGTTTGGTATTATCATTTTACATAAATACAAAAATATCATCTAATGTACGAAGAATCTTAAAATCACCCTTCATCTTCATATCTCCACCCATAAAGGCTCTTTGGAATGTCATACGACCCGCCATAACCTCGTTCATCGCTTCTTCGGTAATCTGCGCTTCCACATCCGCTCTGTCATTCCATTCATTATGACATTTTAACTCTTTGCCATTAATCTGTAATCCCAATACCTGACCGGTTCCTTCTATGGTAATCTTATAAGTAGCTTTCAAACCTGCTGCCGGACGAAAATTCTTTTCGAACTTAGAAAGATAATTATCACTTTCCTTATTTTCCTGATTCATCATACCCCGAAACATATTCGCAAGTTCCTGAATATCTTCCTTCTGTCGCTGTACATAACTATCATCTGCCGCATACTGTGACAACTGTTCGGTCTCCTGTGGTGTCAGATCAATGTTTGGAGATAAGGATACCTTCTGCTGTACTGCCTGATTACTACAAGGAAAATTCACGGCCTTCTGTTTAATAGAACGATACACATTCTCTGCTTTTTTCTCAATCAGCAAGCGGTAGTCATCACTATTTTCCAATTCAGAAAGATTGGTCATATAGCCGCAGATCCCACTACATGGCTTACCGCCTAAAATCTCCCAGGCTACCGCCAGGTTCATCTTACCCTCACGCTCTCCATATGTAGTTGACATAACAACTGGGCACATATACATCTGAGAAATCTTCTCTTTATCTCCATATAACCAGCAGGCATCTAAAAACTGCTGCATATATCCACCGATTCCATACCATTCCACCGTTGTCGCTAAAATGATACCATCCGCTTCCTTTAATGTCTGAGGAAGAGTCGTAATAGAATTCTTTAGTTCATTTAACATGAATCGTTCCACTTTAACATTCAGTTCTTCTAAAACTTCCTGCATTTTATTGATGACATATAACGTAGGATCGTCCATCAATCCTCGTCCACCATAATAAATGTTAACTTTCATGTGATTTCCTCCTTGGGTAAAAAACAAACATTAACAGCATACCACTGATTAATCCACCTAAATGTGCTGCCACATTTACCTGTATTCCGGCAAAACTGCTGTATATACAATAGATTACCATAAAGATCATTGCCGGCATAGATACCCGAATCCTTTCATCGCGGCGCATAACCATATAAAACAACATACCAATCAATCCAAAAACGGCTCCACTGGCACCAAAGGACACATACTGTAATCCGGATATATACTCATGAAAACAGGAAAATACATTTCCAATTACACCAGTCAGCAAATACATTAAACTAAACCGTATTTTTCCCACTTTGTTTTCCAGCATATCTCCTAAAAAATACAACAGCAGCATATTACTGAAAAAATGATCTATGCTTCCATGCAAAAACATGGCAGTAAATAGCCGGTATAATTCTCCCTGTAATACATAGGAAAGTCCTACACAGCCTTTCCCATAAAACAGCTTTGGATTCGCGATGCAGCAAAAACATAATACCAGATTCATGAGAATAAGGAAAATGGATATATATGGTGCCGTCTTTAAATACGCTTTCAGTTTCTCTTTCCGGGATGGCTCCTGACCCATAATATCCTCTGTAACTGCAAACTGCTCAGGGTCTTCCTTATATTTTGTAAGGAAATCTTCTAACAGTCCTTTTACTCCATAAAAATCAGGCTGCTTATCTTCTCCAATTAATAACCGGTTTTCGGAAGAAAGAATCTGCCAGCAAAAAGGATCATCCTTTGCTAAAAGTTCACTCTTTGTCTCATCCTCAGCAATAATCAAAGACAAGATATGTGTCTCGGAAATCCCTTTTTCTGAAAACATATTTCGAAGAGAAACCTTCACTTCCTCGTACTGCTCTTTATCCAAATATAATTCTTTCGCATAATCTATAATCTGAAGGATATTTGCCAGATTGTTTTCGAACTTAACTAACACCACTACTTCACTTAACTTAGATGTTAGCGGAAAAAATCCTTCCGTCTGTAGATATCGTTCTAACTTTTCTTTCATCATGAAAGATATTATACAACATTTACTATGATTTTACCAAACTGTATTTCATCACTCCTATTAATCACTCTCACTTCACCCGGTGCCAGCTGTTTACCATTCACATAAGTGCCGTTTGTAGATTATGACAAGTTGTTTTTTGCTTGTTATTATCTGCAAGTTCACAGGGGCGTGAAGGTGTAACCACCACATAAAGAAAAGCTGAAAGAATAATATCCTCCAGCTTTACTATTATATTACTTCTTTTGTTAATATTTTTTCGTATTCTCTTTTTATTTTTTCAATTCTTGCAATACGATTTCTTAAAGCATCATATAGTTTAACTACTTTTTCTTGTTCTTTTTCAGATGGAATATCTATTAAGGTATTTTTAAAAAATCCTGTTTTATTCCATGTTCCATTGTCAGAAGATGAAGAATACGCCATTATTTCGGTTGCATACTGTATTTCAAACCATTTTAAATAGATTTTATATTGACAACTATCTTTAATGTATAGAATATATGCATCATCATTTATTGTGTAATTTCCTATAGGTAAATATCTAGTCTTTCCAGCTTTACCTTTTCTAATAACTAATAAACCATCTTTGTTTTTAAAGATACGGAGCTTCTTACCATTTATTTCACACTCTGGCACTTTTCCTAGTAAGTTTTCTTCTTGTGTTGCACCTGATAAAACTTCATATTCTAATTGTCCTTCATTAATATTATTGTAAATAAATTCACTTGTTAATCCTGAATTGCCACTTAAACAATCAATAACTTTAGAAATTTTAACATTCTGTACTTGATATGAAGAATAAGGCATTGTTAATTGCTTATTAATTAATGAAGAGTATTTGCTCTTTAATAATTCAAGCATAGTTATTTTATCTTGTATAGGTAGTAGTTTTTCTAGAACTCGGCATTGTAAATCATAGTCTGGAATTTCAAAATCCACACTATATAACTGGGCTAATGACAATGTTTTTGATCCATCACTTACACTCAAGTTTCTTAAGAAGTTTTGATAAAACAATGCAAAAAATTCAAGCCTTATAATTCCTGTAGTTTTTAAAGTAATAAATCCAGCATGATGATTTAGTGCAAATTTTTCACCATTTTTATAGGTCATACTTCCAGCACTACCATCTAGGCTAATAACGATTCCTTCACTATCAAAAACAGTAATCTTTTTGTTTTCCTTTGTTATGGTAGATACTGAAACAAATCTTGATGCTTTATCATGTGTTTTATTGCCACCATACAAAGGAATAAATTCATCATTATTTTGTATTGAATTATAGATAACTTCATCAGTTAAAGCAAAATTTCCCTTTTGTACTTCATTAAACATATCAAGAAATTTCATTTAATAAATCCCTCATTTCTTTATCAAGATTATCTAATTCAGATGTAAGTTCTTTTTCACTAATAAAGTGAGGTTCATATGGTCTTAAATAATATTCTGGAAGAAGGGTCAAAAACTCATTGCTTTGGATAATATCAAATTGAATAAAACCACCTTTTCTTGCTTTCTTTTTAATACCCTCTTCGCTAATCCATTCTGTACCACCTATAGCAGAATCATCAAAATTTAACCAACGCTGTTCAAGAATACTTTTTCTTTCAACACCATCTAAATCAGCATATCCTGATACTTCATCATGCAACCATTTTTGCGAATCATCTCTAAGTCTTGTTGGAAATCTATTATCAGAATTTGCATAGCCATCATTATCAATAATGTACATCCAAATAGGAGTTGTCTGGTATTTTCCTGTTGGAAGTTTTTTGTTCTTTTGATTAGCAGATGTTCTATCATGCAGTTTTCTGATAAATAAAGCATATGTTTTTTCTTTCGTATATGGTGCAAATGCAAACTTTGGAAGTGATACAATCGCATATATTTCACAGGTTTTTAATATCTCATCTCTAAACTTTGTTAAAGATGGATTTTCAAGTATTCCGTCAGGTGTAATAATACATGCTTGACCATTTCTTTCTAATAAATCAATGATTTTACAAATAAACGCAATCTCAAAACGATATGAATTAATGCTGTCTGTATTTGCTAGCTCTGTTCCTAAACCATATGGAGGGTTGGTAATAATATATTTATATTTCTTGTTTAAAAATTTCTTACCAACCTTTGTTAATGGATTTAATGAATCATCAGAATGCATATTTGTATGACCGTCACCAACAAGGAACATATTAAGCCTTGTTCTAGAAATATTTTCTCCTCTTACATCAATTCCATGGAAACAATTTTGAGATAAAAAATCTTGTGCATCAGCATCATAAGTTCCTGTTGATTCATAATTATGCTTTAAAACCTTAAAACTTTCTGTCAGCATCCCGCCAGTTCCACATGCTGGATCCAAAATTGAAAACTTGAATTCAGGATTATAAATATCTTCTTTTTGAAGAAGTAATTCTGCAAAAACATGTGCATAATGTCTTCTTGTAAAGTATTCTCCAAAATCCTTTTTCTCTTTTGTATTTGCAAAGTTTTCATATACAGCACCGAACAAGTCAAAACCTGTTCCGTGTAATGGCCGCATAGAATCAATGATAAAGTAAATTGCCTGTAATCTCTTTGGTATAACCATTGGCTTTTGACCACTTATAAGGTCTTTTACCTTTTTAAGAAGTGGGGCAAATTCTTTAAATTCTGACTCCTCTCCTATCAATCTATCAATATATGAAACCAAAATTGTTGTAATAATATTAGCGCTTTCATATGTATCTGGATTAGGAATAAGCTTCTTACAGTCAGACCAATATTGTAGAAAATTATCTTTAGTTCCATCTATTTCAGCTTTTTCTTCGTAGTATTCTAAAGCAATCATTCCAACTGTAAAATCAATTTTTTGTGTATTGTTTTCAAAGTCAATTGCTCTATATTCTTCTTTTAATTCCCATAATTTCTTATTAAATACAGCTTCTGAAACAGATGCTAACGAATCAATGCCGACATTAATATCGTCTTGATCTGGATTTTCATTTAAGCGATTCTTAATAATACGAAATACGTCCAAAGTTTGAAATTCATATATCAAATTTCCATTTAGCGAAATTCTATTTCCTGTTTTCACATTATAAAAATATGTACTTTTACAGTTTGTAACGCCAAAGAATGGTAAACCTAATTTAGGTGCTTTATCCATTCCTTGTTTTATAGCATCTTTCCATGATGTGTCATCAACATTACAAGTAATATCTTTTGCTTCTATATAAGCGACTAAATTATTAATGTATTGCTCATCATTTCTTCCATCATATTCATAGTTACTAATTAAAATATCAGGTCTTCTAGAACCTGCGTATTTTGAAAATGTTGTGTCATTAACAATATTTCTAAATGGTATACCCAATTGTTTTACTAATACTTCATTTATTAATCTTCCAACAGATAGTGCTTCCTGTTTGTTGTTCTTCTTTGCCATTTTAGTTTTCTCCCTTTAAATCCGTAATGTCCATAATTAATGAATATGCTTTTTCTGTAAGCACGTATCTGCCTCTAGAATTATTATAAGAATTTATGTATCCAGCCTTTTTTAGCTTCTTTATGATTGGATTTATTTTCATAATACTAAAGCCTAAACTATCGCCAATTTCTTGCTGTGTAATGGCAGTGAAAACATGACCATTGATATTTTGACTATGATTATATATAATCATCAAAACTTGAAAATTGTCGTTTAAAAACATATCCACATCTTTCAATTTAATCAATCATTTCCCACCACCTTATTAT
>CAZHGE010000108.1:0-7564 GCA_964531805.1 uncultured Lachnospiraceae bacterium | reverse complement strand
CATTTCAAAAGATGGTAAAATCAGACCATTTACCGCTGCGGCAAGCATAATACCTGCAGCAAAACTTAAAATCAAATCATTTGTTTTATGATCTACGTCATGTACGAAAAAACCGATGACGGCACCGACGATAGTCGCTCCGCCTACCCCCAGTGCCGTTAATAAAACCATTTCCATATTTTATAATTCCTTCTAATAAATAATTCTGTCTCTTCCTTCTTTTTTACCCTGATAGAGTCTTTGATCCGCAATATTGATATTTTCATCCAAATTCAAATCATGATCAAATTCTACCAAACCAAAGGTCATTGTTACTTTTACTTCTAAATCATTATATGGGATTACTGTCTTTTTGACCGCATTCTGAAGATCTGCTAATTTCTGTTTTGCTTCATCTCCATTTGCATTTTCAAACACGAAGATAAATTCTTCACCGCCCCAGCGCGCAACCACGCCTTTTTCTTCCATATTTTCTATAAATACTTTTGCAAGGGAACGAAGTACCTCATCCCCACATTCATGACCATAGTTATCGTTTATTTTCTTAAAGAAATCAATATCACCGATAGCAATGGACATAAATTCATAAGGATTATTAACCTTTCCTGCTATGTAGCGCATCAAATAATGACGGTTCCACAGTTTTGTCAGTGTATCCGTATTTGCAATCTGTTCCAGTTCGTTGTTGTATTCTGTCAACTTACGTTCCATCTTCTGGGAATCCCGGCACAACATAACACCACAGATAAATAAAAGCAAAAACACATACATTGTGGTAATAATCTGAAGCCCTTGACCTACCAAATCACTCAATACGACCTTTGCCGGATAAAACTTACAATAATAATACACGAACAAACGTACCACACAAAGCATAATCGTTACTACGAACTGCACCTTGTGACTCATATAAATAAAGATCAGATTCAAAAGAATCAGCACAAATAAAAATTGCTGGATACCACTATTCCAACCAATATACATTACGTTAAAACACACAAAGCCTATCGTTGCTAAATTAAACCAAAGGAGGGCCCCTTTGGTCATATCACAGAATGTAAGCCAGAGAAGATAACCATATACAGCCATGAACATGATATTAAACAGGATCAGACTTGCATTATGAGTAAATAACATGATACTTGTCAATATACTCAAATACGTTAAAATCACCAACGAGCAGATCCTAAGTGTAATTGCTCCCTGTGATGATTCATTTTTATTTTGCACATCCCGCATAATCCATTCTTTCAATGCATGAAACATATGGTCTCCCCCTTACCTATGCTTTGCTAGTTTCTTTTTCTAAATAAGATAAAACATACTGCACTTACTGCCATTAAAATTGGATAATACAGATATGGCATAATATTAAATGGTGTTAATCCAGTCAAAGTAGCCGCTGAT
The DNA here is from genome assembly GCA_964531805.1 of uncultured Lachnospiraceae bacterium. Lineage (GTDB taxonomy): Bacteria > Bacillota > Clostridia > Lachnospirales > Lachnospiraceae > RGIG8767. The sequence goes on along the minus strand of CAZHGE010000108.1, from coordinate 6,157 downwards.
AATAACTGTGCACCATAAGGAATTAATCCCTGACCAACCGAACTAAAAATATCCAACAGCGAAGCGGAACGCTTCTTATCCACTCCAAATTCATCACTGATTTCTTTAGCAATCGGACCTGCCATAACAATGGCTACCGTATTATTCGCTGTACACATATCCACTAAAAGAGCCAATGCTGCAATACCAAATTCCGCTCCTTTTTTCCCCTTGATACGTGTCTTAATAAAATTCAAAATATACTGGATACCACCATGCTCTTTTACCAAGGAAACGATACAGGCAACTACAATAGAAATCACGGTAATGTCATACATACCCATAACACCACCAATACTCTGTCCATTCACTTCTCCTCCACCTACTGCAAGGAAAATCTGATTCAACTGAATAGCACCAGTTCCTACACCTACTATTAATGAAACGATGGTTCCGCCAATCAATACGACAAATACATTAACACCAATAAGCGCGCCCACTAATACTAAAATATATGGGATAACTCTTAAGATATTATATGGAAGATCTTCTGTTACCTGATACTGACCATTGCTTGTTAATAAGAAAAAGGCAATGATCGTAATGATTGCTGCCGGTAATACAATCAGGAAGTTTTCTTTAAACTTATCCTTCATCTCACAGCCCTGTGTCTTAACAGCTGCGATTGTCGTATCGGATATCATGGATAAGTTATCACCGAACATGGCACCACACATAACGGCACCAATGCAGATTGCCATAGGGAATCCTGTCTTTTCACTGATTCCTACTGCGATAGGAGCAAGTGCTGCAATGGTTCCCATGGAAGTACCCATGGACACGGAAATAAAGCATCCAATTACAAATAAGCCAGCCACTGCAAAATTAGATGGTAAAATAGATAATCCCAGATTAACGGTACTTTCCACACCGCCGGCTGCTGTAACCGCACCGGAAAATCCACCCGCACATAAGAAAATCAAACTCATGGTAATGATATTCTCATCGCCTACTCCTTTGGAAATCACGCTGATTTTCTCATTAAAAGATAAGTTCTTGTTCTGTAAAAATGCCACGCACAATGCAATCAAAAAGGCTACAATTGCAGGCATCGCATAAAAATCACCGGTGATAATACCGGAACCTAAAAATACTACTAAAAATACGCCGATTGGAAGCAGCGCCGCTGCATTCCCTTTGTTATTCTTTTCCATCTTGTGTAATCTCTTTTCTGTTTTTTAATTAGTACTTTTGTACAATTTTCTACTATTATAATAACATTATTTTAAAATTTGTACATATCAAGCTGTAAATAAATTTATGGATTAAGCCGAAAAAAACTTCTTGGCTACCGCTGTCATATACTCGATGTCTTTTGATCCTGCAGTCTCCACTGCTGAATGCATGGCAAGCTGTCCTAAGCCGATATCTGCCGACGGTATGGACATGTGGGACATCATAATATTGCCCAGCGTAGAACCGCCCTGGATATCGGACCTATTCGCAAACGTCTGCATCGGAACATCTGCTTTTTTACATAAATCTGTTACAAATGCCTGAGAAAAACCATCCGTGGTATAATGAGCGTTTCCATTAAACTTAAGCACGATACCACCATTTATATATGGTCTATTTGTCACATCGGATTTCTCCGGATGATTGGGATGAAGTGCATGGGCATTGTCTGCGGATAAGAGGAAGCTGTTCTTAAGGGCGGATGTGAAGGTTATGCTATGATCTGCGTTCTCCGTAGTATCTGTAATGCCTGTTGCTTCTGCTCCCGTGACACCACGCCAAACCTCTGATAAAATCTGATGTGCAAAATCACTGTCCGCGCCCTGTCTCGTCCGGCTGCCTACTTCTTCATTGTCAAAAAGGCAATACACCGCGATATAGTCTGTCGGTTTACTCTCCACAAAGCCCATCAAAGTACTATATGCGCACTGAAGATCATCCAGTCTGGGAGAAACAATAAATTCACCTTCTGCTCCCACTGTGACTGGCTCCTGGTCCACATACAAGTATAAATCCTCTCCCAAGATATCTTCTGTGGAAATGTGCAGGGATTCTGCAAGCATTTCCCGTATTGTTTTTTCTTTATTCCCGCTGAATAACGGCAGCATATCCACCTGCGGATTGTATTCAAATCCTTTGTTGATCTCCCTGTTAAAATGAATGGCTACATTCGGGATAACCGCACACTGTTTTATATTCACAAGACGGGATACAAACTGGTCCGTATCCTTATCCTTTGTTATCACTCTTCCGGCAATTCCCAAAGGTCGGTCCAGCCAACTGGATAAAATCATACCGCCATATTTTTCCACATTTAATTTTACATAGAAATCTTCCACCTTGATTTCCGGCTTTGTTTTTAATTTGAAGCAGGGAGAATCACTGTGTGATGCCATGATACGAAAACCTTTTGGTTCATTTTGAGGCATTCTTATAGCAATGAGGGATGAATCATTGCGGGTAAAAAAATATCCCTTAGTCGTGCTGTCATTGCTTGGGACATAGTCCTTACCTTCCTGCCATTTTATAAATCCATTATTTTTCAAGATAACACTAACAGAGTCCACCGCATGAAATGCAGTCGGGCTCTGTTTCATAAACTGTATAAATTCTATCAAATTCTTTTCCATAATTATTGAACAATGATATTTGCGCAGGATAAATCCTTTGCCAAATCATAAACCCTTCCTGTTTTCAGACCGACTACCTTTGGTCTTAAAATTGCTTCTTCAAAGTTTTCAACAACTCTTGCTTTTTCTCCATTACTCAATTCTACCGTGGAGCCAACCGGATATAAAATTACACTGCTTAAGAAGCCTTTCAGGGCATCCATATCCAGTTCGGCTGTCATTGCCATAATCATTTCCACCGCATCACGTGGGGAAAAACCAAGCTTATACGGACGCTCTGTTACCAGTGCATCATAAATATCGACAACGGATATGATTTTGGCGAATGTGGAAATTTGTTCTGACACATCACCAAACGGATATCCATTTCCATTAATCTTCTCATGGTGTTGTAACACCGCAAGTTTGATATTCTCAGAAAGAGCCTTGTTTCCTTCCAAAATGCGATAGCCATGGATTGGATGCTGTTTCATCACTTCAAACTCTTCATCTGTCAGTTTACCCGGTTTATTCAATACTTCATTCGGAATTTTGGATTTACCAATATCATGCAAAAGACCTGCTATTCCGATGTCATATACATCCTGCTTGGACATGCCGGTTTTCTTGGCAATAATCATCGCCATCGTTGCCACATCCACACTGTGCTTAAACGTATATTCATCACTAACCTTCAATACACTAATATCAACAGCCAGCGCATCATTTTCATTAATCGCCTGCATCAGATCGTCTGCAATACTTTTCGTCGTATTTGCAAAATCAGGTGAATCCGTATTGCTGTATAGATAGGACACACCATCTGCTACTCTGGCACGTACACTTTCATCCAACTGGACTTTCGTACGATCCGCCACCTTTAAATTCTCAATTTTCTCTAATGTAGCCGGTGCGACCGGTTCATTCTCGCCCATGATGAGACTCTGATCAATCTCCTCTACACCCTCACGGATATATACACCGGAAATGCCCAGTTTGCGAAGTGCCTGAATCAGATAATCATCCAAAAGTGCACCGCGTGCAATCAACACACGTCCAGTTCCATCGATGATGGACTGGTCCACCTTCATTTCACTTTCCAATAATCTAGTAGGTACAAAACGTCTTCTTGCCATTTATATCTGTTTCTCCTTGATGTAAAAAATCAAGCTGTAAATTCACTTTTTTCTTTTGAAATAATGTTTCGTATTTCTTTTCTGTCAGGATGTAATTATGAAAAAAAGGAAAGTATTTTTTCTTTGGATGCAGTTAAGGAACCCTGAATCATAGCAGCGCTTCCGCCACCTTTTGCACCAAATGCTTCTCTTAGCTGTGTGGCTGTTTCACGGCAATCTTTTGTCTTGCTTCCCAAGATAAAACGATACCCTTCCACGTCATTGCCCACAAACACACCGCAGATTCCTGCGTGTCTCTCAACCAGCGCATTTACCACATTCCGTACAATGACCGTATCCAATTCTTCTTCGATTAAAATTACATTTTCCTGATCACTCGGTATCGTTTCTATTTTACCAAGCATAGCCTCTTGTTTCAAGACACCGATTTTCAATTTTAACTCTTGATTGCCCTCTTTTAACTGAGAAACTCTCTCAATAATGTTTTCCTGATTCGTTGACAAAAGATTGGTCAATCCGGAAACTATCTTATTTTTCTCTCTGTATGCCTGTAATGCTCTGAAACCACATAAAATGCTGATGCGGACACCACCTTTATAATTCTGAACCGTCATTACCTTTAACATACCAATCTCACCAGTCCGTCTGACATGGGGCGCACAACAAGCGCACACATCATAGCCCGGAATGGTCACAATCCGTACCGGCCCATCAATCTCAATCTTGCTGCGGTATGTAAGTTCTGCCAGTTCTTCCTTGGATGGATAACGGGCATCTATCTCAATGTTCTGTGCAATTGCCTGATTGACTTTCCATTCGATATCTTCTATCTGCTCTGTGGACAAAACACCATCAAAGTCCATGGTTACGATGTTGTCGCTCAAATGGAAACCAACATTGTTCAGATGGTAGTCGCGATGGACTGTTCCCGAAAAAATATGCTCCGCTGAATGTTGCTGCATATTTGAGAAGCGGTGATTCCAGTCGATGATACCGATGATGGGGGTGTTAGGTTTGAATGGGATTGTTGCTGGCGCTGACGCGGATTGACTATTGATATCTGCTTGTTGTAATTCTGTGCCACCTGAATTTTCTGTTGCTTGTGCTGGCAGCGCTACGTAATGTTCCACGATGTCGTTGTTGATTTGGACATCGATTACTTCCATTCCGTTGATTGTTCCCTTGTCAGGGGTCTGCCCTCCCTCTTCTGGGAAAAAGAGAGTTTGGTCGAGGATGAGTTTGTATGTTTTGTATTGTGGCTGGACAGTACTCGAAAAAGTCTGTCCAGCTTCTGTATTGTGCTGTTCACATTCTTCACAGAATAAAACTTTTGCTGTAAAGGTGGTTTCATATGGGGTTGTGTCGTATAGTTTGATTGTTTCTTGTGTATTCATTAATTAACCTTTGATTCTTTGTTTTTATTATTGTCTTTTTATTGGCTTTGAGATAATTCAGTAAGGAAATGCTTTGTAATCTATAACTGTCCTTCCTGTTTTAAGAATTCCAGAAAGGCTTCGCATCCCTGCATCACATCATCGTATGTGGCATCAAAATCTCCTGTGTACCATGGATCTGCCACATCGCGACCCGAGTCTGCAAATGTCAACAATTTATAAATCTTACCATCCGGGTCACCACCCGCAATGCGGTTCATATTGCGTATATTCGCACTATCCATACCAATCAAATAATCATAATAGTCATAATCACTTGCGGTCATTTGAACTGCTCTATGTGGGATTACGGGGATGCCAACTTGGCGCAATTTATTTACAGTGCCACAGTGAGGTGTGTTACCAATTTCCTCGCGGCTTGTGGCAGCAGAGTTGATTTCGAATAGATGATCAATATGGCGTTGTTTTACTATATGGGTTAGGACAGATTCAGCCATCGTGGAACGGCAGATGTTGCCGTGGCAAACCATGAGCACTTTTATATAATTTTTCATATCGTGATATAACCTCTTTTTTCCTTATATTTCCAAGGTTTCTTCTACTCTCTCTTAAGAACTCTAACTCGACAAAATATAACCTAACTTGATATAAAACTGACAGTAAAATTGGTATAATCAAAAGTATAACAAATTGTTATTTATAACTTTTTCTCTTGTTCCCTTTTTCTCCCATTCCCCATTCATAAACTGTAAGATTTCCTTCCTTATTTTTAACAGCATCTTCTAATGTCATATCTTCAAAATTCAGCCCAAATTTATTAATATCACATAAATACCATTCTTTAATACTAACATTATTTTCTTTTACTTTTTTCCTGCCCACATGAATATTATACAATTTTCCATAATATATAACTTCATCTTTTTCAGCAATTCTATTACCCAAACAGTCAAAATATGGTGTATAACTTATTTCATTATAATAACAATTATTGGCGTTACTTATATACAACCATCTCACAAAT
>CAZHGE010000107.1:0-7751 GCA_964531805.1 uncultured Lachnospiraceae bacterium | reverse complement strand
TGTATCTTAAGAATTTCCTTTTCTACTTGATAATTTAGAATTATCCTTTATTCACCTCTATCAGATTTCGTGGATGCTTATGGACTAGAATCTCTTTTTGTTTTGCATTTGAGACGTGGGTGTATATTTCGGTAGTACTAATGGAAGTGTGTCCGAGCATTCGTTGTATGTAGCGGATATCGACATCTTGTTCTAGTAGGAGTGTGGCAAAAGAATGACGGAACATATGTGGAGTAATGTGCTGTTCTATATGGGAAAGTTTAGTATAGCGCTTAATCATAAAACGAACGGATTGCTCTGATAATTTTTGCTGTAACCGATTTACAAAGAAATAGCCGCAGTAGGCAATTTCCTTTTCAAAAGTACCACGATATAAGTTGAGGGCAGAAAGGACTTCCGGATTACCAATTTGAATAATCCTTTCCTTTGCTCCTTTTCCATAAATAAGAATATTATTACTGAAAAAATCAATGTCAGTTGGTTTGAGTGAGCATAATTCAGATATGCGCATACCGGTGGCAAATAGCAATTCAATTACAGCAATATCGCGGATGCAACAGTTATGCTGAAAAGGTGTTGACGCAAGTTCTTTTTGTGCATACATTGTAGAAAGGAATATTTGGATAGAATAGAAGGGAATGGTTTTAGGAAGAAGTTTTTCTTCACGAAAACGAATATCAAGTTTAGAAAATGGGTTTTCATTTAAGAGTTCCTGATATTCCAAATAGTGAAAAAACGCTTTTAAACTTGCAATTTTGCGTTTGATGGTTTTGGTTTTATATTGTTTATGTAGATTTGTAATAAAGGAATCAACAGTATTTTTTGAAAGATATTGTGGGAAGGTAGCAGAAAAAAGGTAATATTGATTTAAATCAATTCGGTAAGCCTTTATGGTTTTAGAATCTAAACGTTTTCTGATTTCACAGTACTCCAGATATTCGCCAATATATTTATTTAATGTATTCATATGGTAAACACGCTCCTTGTTTTTCATTTATTATTAATTTGGTGAAGGATATTGTCTATTAATATTTTTGGTATCATTCTTGCATAAATATAACACGTGTTATTTGCGCATGTCGCAGAAAGTATATAAATATCTTAAAAAGCATTGCGTTTCAAATCGTAAACGCTATAATAGAGTTACATTCAGAAGTGGATGAATAACACTTAATATACATATCAGGGATTTCTAAAGTTCTTTCTATTATCAATTCTATTTAAATATCTGACTTTTCATTTCCCTTATATGGAAACTGCATAAGGAGGAATGATGAGTAAAAAATTATCATTGGATGATGATTTTAAGAAAGTAGGAGTAGATACCATGCAGTTAATCAATGAATGTACTGGAAGTAATATTGAAATACCGGAAGGTAAGGAGGTTGTGAATATGTGTAAGGGGTTAGAAGACTGGATAAATGATGTAACCGAGGAGAAGAATGCAAGGTTTCTTGTAAAAAGTGTAGAAAATATAGTTAAGAATCTTAACCTGAGCTTAGAGACTGCGTGCAACGCGCTTGGTTCATCAGTTCAAGCGTATGAGGATGCAAAGGTGTTGTTAAAGAGTATTGATGCATAAGAATATTTTATTATTAAAAAGGATGGCGGCTGTCATCCTTTTTTTATGAAAAATTTTTGCAACCTTTCCACCCTTTAAACGGTATTCATTATATAGACGGAGCTATTAAATCAACTATATTATGAAAAAATGAAAGTTTAGGAAGGGAAAGAAGGGGAGCAGTATGAAAAAGAAAAGGATAACAGCACTTATTTGTGCCATGACATTAGGAATTTCGCTTACAGGTTGTGGTGGAGCACCTGAATCATCAGAGGTATATGAAGCAGCCGCAGCGGAGGATACTGCGTACGATGGCGGTTATTATGAGGAAATGGCAGAGTCAGATTACATAGGTGCGGAGTTTAATACAGAAGAATACAATCATATTGATGAAAATGGATTCTTGACTGTTTCAGTCAGCCCGTTATCTACTTTTGCTGTGGATGTGGATACCGGTTCTTATACGAACTTTAGAAGAATGGTAGAGGATCATTATTCAATAGAAGATATTCCACATGGAGCTATTCGGACAGAAGAAATGCTCAATTACTTTGAATACAATATACCACAAGCAGATGATGACAATACATTCACTGTAGCGTATGAAATCGGAAATTGTCGTTGGAATGAGGAAAATAAGCTGCTTATGATGTCCGTAAAAGCAAAAGATGTAGAAAATGACACATGTGACAATAACTTTGTTTTTCTTGTTGACTCATCTGGTTCAATGGATAATTCGGATAAAGGACCTATGGCAATCAAATCATTTAAGATGCTGGCGAAGACTTTGAATAAAAATGACCGGGTGTCCATCGTGACTTACTCCGGCTCTTCGGAAATAATCTTAGATAGTTGTAGAGGAGATAAATACAACAAGATTTGTAAGGCATTGGATTCCATTGAATTTGGTGGTGGAACGAATGGCAGTGGTGGTATTACAGCTGCCTATGAACTGGCGGAAGAGAATTTCATAGAAGGTGGAAATAACAGAGTGATCATAGCATCCGACGGAGATATGAATCTTGGTATTACCAGCAATGGTGGATTAGTGGATTTGATTACTGAGAAAAAAGAAACTGGTGTGTTCTTAACGGTGTTAGGTTACGGAAGTGGAAATTATTCAGATGCCAATATGGAAAGCATTGCAGATGCAGGTAATGGTAATTATCATTACATCGATTGTCTTAAAGAAGCAGAACGTGTTTTAGTGGAGAAATTGAAACAAACAACGTTGACGGTGGCAAAGGATGTAAAACTTCAGGTTGAATTTAATCCATTGGAGGTATCCGAATACAGATTAATTGGATATGAAAACCGTACGATGGCAGCAGAGGATTTTAAAGATGATACCAAGGATGGTGGAGAAACAGGAGCAGGCCAAATGGTTACGGTTATGTATGAACTTGTCTGCAGTGATAGTGACTCCACTGGAAGCGGACTGAAATATCAGACAGAGCGTGAACTCACAGAAACAGCTATGAGTGGTGAGATTCTTACACTTTCCATTCGATATAAAGAACCTGCCGGAGAAGAAAGTGCGGAAGAAACTTTTGTTGTAAAGGATGATGAAGATTACGAAGAGGTATCCGAAGATTTCCTTTTTGCGGCAGGTGTTGTAGAACTTTCCATGATACTTAATGACAGCGATTATGTGGGAAATGCAACCTTTGATAGTGCGTACGAATTGGTAATGCAGGGCTGCGCAGGGGATTCCTATCGTGAAGAATTAGGGGATATGATCAAGACGCTGAGTTATTAAAAACTGCTTTTGCAGTAGTCTACATATTATGTGTATATTGGGGATATAAATCAGCCCGGTCCTAACGCAGGATCGGGCTGAGTGTGTATATGCGCTTGATATGGTGAAAGAGGCAAATACATATATTGCTATTTCCAATATAGTGCAATTTTCTCAGCAGCCTTAGATTCTGTAAGGTCATATTGTTCTATAAGTTGTTGAGCAGTCTCTTCCTGTGATACATTAAAATTATGTGCTGCTTTTATAAACTTTTCAATTCCTGATTCACGTTCTTCGGCTTGCCCCTCAGCACGCCCCGCAGCACGCCCCTCAGCACGCCCCTCAGCACGCCCCTCAGCACGCCCCTCAGCACGTCCCTTAGCACGTCCTTCAGTTAGACCTTCTTCCATGCCAAGCCGCTTTGCTTCTGCTCTGGCGGCCTGCACATCATATCCTTTAAAATTTGCAAATAATTCTGCCATTTTACGCTCCTTTATCTGGCCGGAAAATTCATCAATTTCCTCTTGAGGAATATTTAACTTTGCCAGAAAAACTTCTACAATTTGTGACATGATATCAAGCAGGTACTCTGGAGAATGTTCTACAGATTCTTGTATATATGCCGAATTTGTTTCTTTTTCTAATATCTTAAAATCATCCGCACTTTGAAGTTTGTCAATCAGCATTACAATGGATAATTCATTTTTGCGTTTCATCAATTCAGCATTACTATAATCCTTTAACTGCACTAAAATACAGTCAAAATCTGGAATGTACTTAAGCAGGGTATCATTCAAAACAATGCGATCCTTGAGTTGCGTGGATGCCGTCCACTTGCTTGCTCCATCATAAAAAATAATGGGAAGCACTGGTGGATATCGAAATCCTTTTGTTTTGCTGATTCCCTTATGCTTTTTCTCCATCTCTTTTTCATATTCTTCCCAAATGTATACCATATATCGGAGTATCTGCATGGTTACATTATAATCCACTTTGTTCTTATGTTCAATAAGAGATATGATATAAAAAGGTAGTTTTTTGCCATTCTTATCTCTTATATGAACACGTTTTACAACGTCTGAATTCCGTTCTTCAGTAAACATATGTACATATCGTTTACTGACGTCTTCGATATCTTCTGGTTTTACATTTTTTAACATGGGAATATCGACATATCCATCTAAAAACTGAGCACATAAAATTGGATCGTCAAAAATAAGTTTCCCCGAACTATCTTTCTTTTTAGAATTGGAAAGGCTATGTGCTGCTGGTTCTACATGTTTTTCTTCTGTAAGTATGTTTTCCTTCTGCATCTTAAACCTCCTTTGCAGGTGACAAAGATACAAAATATGCAACCATTGTATCCCTGCCTATATTATTCAATTGTTACGTTTGGGATACTTGCTTAGAATTAAGCGTGATTCCGTTTAGAAAATAGGAAGTGCTATTTCTATCTATACTAATATCATAGAAAATATGGTGGCGCAAGAGTTTTTCAGGTCAAAAATCACGCAGTTCAGTAAAATAAGTAAAAAATAATATATAAAATTAATGGTTTCACTGCAACCTTTTAGCTTTTATAATGGTATATATGCTAGGAAGATAAGTTTTCTGAGGATAGTTCTTTAATTGTGGAAATAGAAAGTATTGATGAAGAGGCAAATTCATTTAGAGCATAAGCAAGCGGCACATATGCAGAGTTTGCTGAATATAGCACGCACATACATGTTGATTATTCCTGCATGGAAGAAAGTTTTATACAAGATATAGAGAAAATGAAGGGAAAAAGACCTACTATATTGATGAGCCGGAGTTTAATATAGAAAACGCATCCTACGAAGGTATTTTGCAAGATGCACATCTTGTTTGTGCTATGGAAGGTGTAACGGATAAGAATGAAGGTGCAGTAGGGCTGCATGAAACGATTACCATAGTAGGTGATACTTGCCAGTATCGAAGTTTTGATGATGATACGGGTAATTTTTTGAATATCACATGGACCGAGGAATATGGAATTTTACGGTATGAAAGTGGTTATATCGGAAAGAATGATACTCTTGTTTTTAGCAAAGTGATGCCGACAAAAACGGCATATTAAAGAGGAGAATATATGTTACAGAAGAAAAGAAAAAGTATTGTTATAATATTGGCATTTGCATTTGTAATGACCTTGATTGCTGGATGTAATCATTTGGTGGAGAATGATAATCAGGCACAAGTATCAGAAAGCGAAGAAATACAAAGTCAAGAAGTACAGAGCGAAGAAATACAAAGTCAAGAAGTACAGAGTGAAGAGATGCAAAGTAGTTTTGAAACTGTTAGTGAAGAATTGGCAACAGAGCAAGAAGAAATAGAAGAACACATCGGAGAAAGACTGGAATCTTCCGAAATCAATACATATGGTGTATTTGATGAAAAAATTAAAAACAGCATTCAAGAGAATGTTGCATTAAAAGAAGGAACCAAAATTGAAAACATATGCTGGGTGGATGACTCACAGAGATGTTTACGTGTGGCAATACAGTATGAAGAGCAGCCGGAAGAACTTTGGTTTAATCATTTAGAGGATTATTTCTTTTTTTTGAAGGAAGAGGAAATAGAGGTTCTTTATGTGGATTATGGAACAGATATTGACATGGAAAGAATTGTATGGGCAGAGCCGGATTTTAATGCACATTTAGAAGATGTGAATTTTGATGGACAAGATGACCTTATTATTGCATTGGGAAGTAATGGTGCAATGTATGGTGCTACATATTGTGCTTACTTGTATACGGACAAGGGATATGAATATTGTCCATCATTTGAACAGGTGGCATACAATTATCGTGTGGATAATGAAAGGAAATGTATTGTAGCGACTATCTATCCGGATACGGCTGATGGTAGGATTGCGGTGGAAAAGTATTATGAGTTTAAGAAAAATGAATATCGTGAGATAGAGATTTATACAAGTTCTAATGCAAATGCTGGCATTAGGAGTGTAGAGGTTCTTGATGCAGAGGAATATATTTTAAAATGTGTTGCAGATGGTAAAGAGCATATCTTAGATTTGGAAGGTTACCCTGAAGTTTATTTTCCGCATTTGATAAATCCACAGTTTGGAGATGTGACTGGAGATGGGAAAAATGATTTGGTGCTAAATATAAATATTTTTGGAAATACCGTATGTGACGATTTATCCGATACACGTATATATACAGTTGGTGAAAACGGACTGGAAGAGATTCTTCATATTGACGCTTTTGGAATCAATGGAATAGATAAATGGGATGATAAATATCGAATTAATTGTGGATGTGCCATATCAAAAAATGGAGAACTGGTAATAGATGCAAGCGGTGATAAGGTCGATGGTGTAATACAAGGGTATGGTATTGTGCTTTTGCAATATGAAGATGGAGAATTCAAATGGGTTAAAACTTACGATAAGATGTATTTGCATGAATTTGTGAGGATGGAAAATGAAGAATAAACATAGAATGTATAAGCAATTAATGATACTGCTTGTGTCAGGAATAATATTTGCCGGATGTGCGCAAAAAGCAGGTGGTGTAGAACCGGTTCCAACAGAAACTGTAAGTGAAGAAGTAGTTGAAAGTACAGAGGTGGAGACTGCAACAGAGGAGCCAGAAACTCTTGAGATTACAGCGGTAGAGGAAAGTACAACAGAGGCAAAAGACGACTCCGTTGTTTTTTAGTGACGAGTTGCAAGAGGAAAAAGAGATAGAGTTTAAGACAGAGAGGATGACAGAAACAGATGAAGACGTTGCTGATGGAAAATGCAAAAGTAATGGCAAATTAGAGGTGATGATAGAACGTGTAGATAAATCAATAAAAAATGAACTTGGACAGGTTATTGCAGTAGTATATTATGATAAACCTGTGGTGTCAGGAGATTCGGAAGCGGCTAAAACGATAAATGCATTTTTTGAAGAAGAGGTAGAATGCTGCTTTTCTACTAAGAGTAGAATGACGGAAGAAAATGATTTTAAAGATTATTGTGATTGTGTGAATGAAATGAAAAATTCACCATTAAATGCGAAAAACCAACTGGTAAAGGATCCGCTTCATTATGTAATTGAAACAAGAATTGCACATATGAGTGAAGATAAACTGAGCATTTTTCAGATGAAAGATGTTATGCTGGGAAGGGGGCGTTGGTCATATTATGGAATCACATTTGATTTGAATACAGGAGAAATAATTCACATAACCGATTTGATAGAGATTCCGGCACTTGGTATGAAAAGAATTTTAGAAGAAGGTTCTATTTATGGTTGGTATGGAATTACCTTTGATGAACTTGGAGGGGAGAATTATATAGTTACTACCTATTTTGGGGATCAAATAGATATGCGATATGAGTATTTTTTTGATGGGGAAAATTTTTATATTATTGCACTAGTCAACAAAAAGTAGACACATTTTTAAGTTTCTTATACAGTTAAT
>CAZHGE010000106.1:0-7852 GCA_964531805.1 uncultured Lachnospiraceae bacterium | reverse complement strand
CAGATATGTAGTATTTATAAATTATTAATTGGACAAGATGTAGATTTGAAAAAATTTTACTTTTTTTAAATATTTTTTAAAAGCGAGAAAACATAGAAAATTGCTTGACGTTTGAGGATTCTTTTACTATAATCGTAATGATTATTTTTAGCATATTTAAACTTATGTGCAAAGGATATGTAACAGTATCTTATGAAAAAATAACTACCTTATTATATAACATATAGGTATTCGAAGAAGGAGGTGCATCCTATTATGAAAATGACATTTCAGCCAAAGAAAAGACAGAGATCTAAGGTTCATGGTTTCCGTGCAAGAATGAGTACTCCAGGTGGAAGAAAAGTTTTAGCAGCAAGAAGAGCTAAAGGAAGAAAGAAATTATCAGCTTAGAACTTAGGCCGCATTTGAATGTGGCCTTTTTTTCTCGTAAATTGTAAGCGGAGCGTATTATGCTTTTTTCAGAATCATTAAAGAAAAATGATGATTTCAGAACGGTTTATAAAAAAGGAAAATCCTTTGCAAATAAGTATTTAGTAATGTATGTAATGGTTAATAACCAGAAAAAAAATAATCAGAATATAAATCGTTTGGGAATATCTATTAGTAAAAAAGTCGGAAATAGTGTGGTAAGACATCATTTTTGCCGCCTGGTCCGAGAAAGTTACCGGCTGCATGAAGAAATGTTCAATAGTGGTTTGGATATTGTAGTCGTTGCAAGAACCAGCGCTAAAGATTGTAAATATAGTGAAATCGAAAGCGCATTATTACATCTTGGAAAACTTCATGGCATTTTAAAATAAAATGATATGAGGTGATTTTGTATTTAATATGAAGAAAATCATTATTTTTTCCATAAAGTTTTATCAAAAATATATTTCTCCAATGAAAAGTACTAAATGTCCTTATTATCCTTCTTGTTCACAGTATGGATTAGAAGCAGTACAAAAGCATGGAGCATTAAAAGGAAGTATACTTGCACTTTGGAGAATTATAAGATGTAACCCATTTTCAAAGGGAGGGTATGATCCTGTCCCTTAATATTTTTTTGGAGGAATAAGAATTGTACGGTATTTTATTAACCCAGGATGATGGTGCAATATTAGGACCTGTTTCTAAATTATTAGGATTTCTTATGGAAGGAATCTTTAATGTATTAGATTTAATTGGAATTCCTAACATTGGTTTATCCATTATCATTTTTACAATTGCTATTTATCTTTTATTAATGCCTCTTACTATTAAACAGCAGAAATTTTCTAAATTATCTGCTAAGATGAATCCTGAACTTCAGGCTATTCAGGCAAAATATAAAAATAAAAAAGATAATGAATCTATGATGGCAATGAATCAGGAAACACAGGCTGTATATGCAAAATATGGTGTTTCTCCATCCGGAAGCTGTGTACAGTTATTGATCCAGATGCCTATTTTATTTTCACTTTATCGTGTAATTTATGCAATGCCTGCTTATGTAGGTAAAATTAAGGATTCTTTTTATCCTTTAGTTGAAAAATTAAAGAATGAAAGTGGTGCAGTTGAATTTGTAAAAGGTTTAACAAATTCAAATATGTATGTGAATCAGTTTAATAATGAAGCTTTTACAAGTGGTAATGTAGAATATGTAGAAAATACATTGATCGATTGTTTAAATAGAGCTTCAACAGCTGAATGGGCATCACTTGCAGAAAAGTTTCCTAATTTAGCAAATGATGTAAACAGAACATTAGAGCAGTTAAATGAATATAATAACTTCTTAGGTTTAAATATGGCAAATTCTCCTTCTTTTACTATGAAAGATGCTTTTGCAACAGGAAGTTATTTATTGATGATTGGTGCTTTACTCATTCCTGTTTTATCTGCTTTAACACAGTGGATTAATACAAAATTGATGCCACAGGCTTCCAATAATGGTAATAGCGGCAATGATACAGCAGATGCTATGGCACAGTCTATGAAGACAATGAATTTAATGATGCCTATTATGTCAGCATTTTTCTGTTTTACATTACCAGCTGGTATGGGTCTTTACTGGATTGCCGGTTCTGTAGTAAGAAGTATCCAGCAGATTGCGATTAATAAATATTTTGACAAGATGGATATGGATGAAATGATTAAGAAAAATGAAGAGAAGTATAAAGAAAAAATGGAAAAAGCCGGTGTTATGGCTTCTGGATTAAATAATTATGCTTCCATGAATACAAAGAGTATTTCTTCAAAAACATCCATGACACAGTCAGAAAAAGAAGAAGCTTTAAAGAAAGCAAACGAGTATTATAGTAAAAATGCAAAACCAGGAAGTATTGCTGCAAAAGCAAATATGGTAAAAGAATATAACGAAAAGAATAATAAATAGAGGGGGTAATGTAAAAAATCCATAAATGAAAGATTTTTTACATGAAATTTTGTGCAAAGCACAAAATTAATAATCCTGGAAAGGAAAGGTAATATTAATATGGATTATCAGAAATTCAGTGCAAAAACAGTATCTGATGCTATCACAGAAGCTTGTAAAGTATTAGGCGTGACCAGTGATAAATTAGATTATGTTGTAAAAGAAGAAGGTTCTTCAGGATTTTTAGGTATTGGTGCAAAAGATGCTGTAATTGAAGCAAAAGTAAAATCTTCTGTTACAGATAAAGCTAAAATCTTTTTAAATGATGTATTTACTGCAATGAAAATGACAGTTGTAATCAATGCAGAATATAAAGAAGAGGAAAGAGAATTAACAATTGATCTTTCCGGTGATGATATGGGTGTTCTGATTGGTAAGAGAGGACAAACATTAGATTCTTTACAGTACTTAGTATCTTTAATTGTAAATAAAGAATCTACAGACTATATCCGTGTAAAAGTGGATACAGAAAATTACCGTAAGAGAAGACAGGATACATTAGAAAATCTTGCAAAGAATATTGCATTTAAAGTTAAGAGAACAAAAAGAACAGTTTCTCTTGAGCCTATGAATCCTTATGAAAGAAGAATTATTCATTCTGCACTTCAGAATGATAAATTTGTTACAACACATAGTGAAGGAGAAGAACCTTTCCGTCACGTTGTTGTTACAATGAAAAGATAATTGAAGTCATTGAAATAGATGATTTCAGAGTAAAATGTAAATAGTGGGAAGGGCTGTAAAAGACAGCCCTTCCTATTTATGCAAATGCCAAGAATTTATTTTTGTTATTTGCATAAATAGGAAAAATGATTATAAGAAAGGTATGATTTTGATGAAAACAGAAACAATTGCTGCAATTGCAACTTCATTAAGTGAATCAGGAATTTCAATTATCCGTATTAGTGGTGAAGATGCTGCTTTTGTAGCAGATAAAATTATTGTAACTAAAAATGGATTAAAAGTTTCTGAATTTAAAAGTCATACCATACACTATGGACATGTGATGGATGGAGAAAATGTTGTAGATGAAGTAATGGTTTCTTATATGAAGGGACCTTATTCTTTTACAGCAGAAAATACTGTGGAAATAAATTGCCATGGTGGTGTTCTTATTACAAAAAAAGTATTACAATTAGTATTAAGAAGTGGAGCAAGACTTGCATATCCAGGTGAATTTACAAAAAGGGCATTTTTAAATGGAAGAATTGATCTGACAAAGGCAGAAGCAATTATGGATATTATTCATGCAGATAATGAATTTGCTCTGCAGATTGGTATGAAACAGTTAAAAGGATCTGTTTCTAAAAAGATTGCTTCTATCCGTGATAAATTAATTTATGAAATTGCTTTTATAGAATCTGCTTTGGATGATCCGGAACATATTTCTTTGGAAGGTTATCCGGAACAGTTAAATGATAAATTAGAAATTATTTTAGAAGAACTTTTGAAAATGGAAGCATCTGCTGAAAATGGTAAGATGATAAAAAATGGTATTAATACTGTTATAGTAGGAAAACCGAATGCTGGTAAATCTTCTTTTTTAAATTTTTTATTAGGAGAAGAAAAAGCGATTGTAACAGATATTGCTGGTACTACAAGAGATGCTTTAGAAGATTTTGTAAGAATACAGGATATTTCTTTTAGAGTAATTGATACTGCCGGAATCCGTAAAACGGAAGATGTTGTAGAAAAAATTGGTGTAAAAAAAGCCATTGATTATTCAAAGGATGCAGATTTACTCTTATATATTATTGATTCTTCTGTTCCATTGGATGATAACGATGAAGAAATAATGAAAATGACAGCTGGTAAAAAAATGATTGTTCTTATGAATAAATCTGATCTGAAACCAGTGATTAATATAGAAGAAATAGAAATAAAATTATTAGGATATTCCCATAAAAAAGAAGATATTAGATTCCTTAAAATATCTGCAAAAGAAAAAGCAGGTATGGAAGAATTTGAAGATTTAGTAAAAGAAATGTTCTTTGCCGGTGAAATTAAACTTCAGGATGAGGTCATGATCACCAGTATGCGTCAAAAAGAAAACATCTCCGATGCAATCCAATCATTAAGATTAGTTATTGATAGTATAAATATGAATATGCCTGAAGATTTTTTAACAATTGATTTGATGAGTGCCTACGAATCATTAGGCAAAATTATAGGTGAAGAAATCGAGGAAGATTTAGTAAACGAAATCTTCAGCAAATTCTGTATGGGTAAATAGTTATTTATATATTTTGATATTTTGGTGTGAGATATAGACATGTTCTGTAAAACGACCCTCTGAAAACGCCAGTACTTGACGAGGTTTTTTCGAGTCTAGTACTGTTGCGTTAGAAGTGGAGCGAGAGCGTGTCGTGAACAGAACATGTCTATATCTCACTTAGAAGAGGTAGTATATATGAGTCGTATCAGAGAAAAAGTAGATGTATGCGTAGTGGGCGCTGGCCATGCGGGATGTGAAGCTGCTTTGGCATGCGCCAGAATGGGATTGAATACTGTAATTTTTACAGTTAGTGTAGATAGTATTGCCCTTATGCCATGTAATCCAAATATAGGTGGAAGCTCTAAAGGACATTTGGTTCGTGAATTAGATGCCCTTGGTGGCGAAATGGGAAAAAATATAGATAAGACTTTTATTCAATCAAAAATGTTGAATGTTTCAAAAGGTCCAGCTGTTCATTCGCTTCGAGCTCAGGCCGATAAAGCAGATTATACCCGTGAAATGAGAAAGGTTTTAGAAAATCAGGATAATCTTACAATTAAGCAGGCAGAAGTAACGGAGGTTTTAACAACTGAAGATTTTCTTCATATGAATGAGAATAATGAAGTAGAACCTTATGAAAGAAACATGTCTGAACTTAAGATAGCTGGTGTAAAGATTTATACAGGTGCGGTTTATGAGGCAAAGGCTGTTATTTTATGTACCGGTACTTATTTAAAAGCAAGATGTTTATGTGGAGAAGCTATTAATCATACAGGTCCAAATGGTTTGCAGGCAGCAACTTATTTAACAGATTCATTAAAATCTTTAGGTATTGATATCAGAAGATTTAAAACAGGTACTCCTGCCAGAATGGATAAACGTTCTATTGATTTTTCAAAGATGGAACCACAGTATGGAGATGAGAAAGTAATTCCATTTTCTTTTTCTACTAATCCGGAAGATGTTCAGATTGAACAAGTACCTTGCTACTTAACCTATACCAATGAAAAAACACATGAAATAATAAGGGGTAATTTAGATCGTTCTCCTCTTTTTGCAGGTGTCATTGAAGGAACTGGTCCAAGATACTGCCCTTCTATTGAAGATAAAGTTGTGAAATTTGCAGAGAAGGATCGTCATCAGGTATTTATTGAACCAGAAGGACTTCATACGAATGAAATGTATGTAGGTGGTATGTCTTCTTCTTTACCGGAAGATGTTCAACTGGCTATGTATCGGACTGTACCGGGACTTGAAAATTGTAAAATTGTAAGAAATGCGTATGCGATTGAATATGATTGTTTTAATTCTGTTCAATTGTATCCAACTTTAGAATTTAAGAATATATCCGGTTTATTTAGTGGCGGTCAGTCTAATGGAAGTAGTGGGTATGAAGAGGCAGCTGCACAGGGATTAGTTGCTGGAATTAACGCTGCGTTATATGTTCAGGGAAAAGAGCAGATTATTATTGATCGTTCACAGGGATATATTGGAGTATTGATCGATGATCTGGTAACAAAAGAAACGTTTGAACCATATCGTATGATGACTTCCAGAGCAGAATATCGCTTACTGCTTCGTCAGGATAATGCGGATCTTCGTTTACGTGAGATTGGTTATAAGGTAGGATTAATTTCACAGGAACAGTATGATGCTTTATTAAAAAAGAAAGAACAGATTGAAAAAGAAATTAATCGCTTAAAAAATACATCCATCGGTGCCAATAAAGTAACGCAGGATTTTTTAGAGCGCCATAATAGTTCAACTTTAAAAACAGGAAGTAATCTTGCTGAAATATTATGTCGTCCTGAAATTAACTATGAGATGTTATGTGAACTTGATGAAAAAAGAGAATCTCTTCCAGCAGATGTAATTGAGCAGGTAGAAATTGAGATTAAGTATGAAGGTTATATTAAGAGACAGATTAGTCAGGTAAGTCAATATAAGAAAATGGAAAAGAAAATGATTCCAGTTGATATTGATTATGATGATATTAAGAGTCTTCGTCTGGAAGCTGTTCAAAAATTAAAACAGTTTAAACCAATTAATGTAGGACAGGCATCCCGAATTTCAGGTGTTTCTCCGGCAGATGTATCTGTTTTATTGGTCTATTTAGAACACAGAAATCAATTACAGTAATTAAAAAAAATATTTTACAGATTGATAAAAATCTGTCAGAGGTATTTTTATATATGAGTTTAGAAAAAATGAATGGATTAAAAGAAGATGCATTATCTTTTGGAATTACTTTAACTGATAAGCAACTCTCCCAGTTTTATACTTATTATGAATTGTTGATCGAGTGGAATGAAAAAATAAATCTTACTGCAATCACAGATTTTGAAGAAGTAATAAAAAAACATTTTTTAGATAGTTTATCCATTGGCCGTATATTAAAACAGGATTCTTCTGTTTCTATTTTGGATATAGGAACAGGAGCTGGTTTTCCTGGAATTCCAATTAAGATTGCATTCCCTGATACGAGTATTACTCTTATGGATTCTTTAAATAAAAGAGTTAATTTTTTAAATGAAGTAATTAATGCACTTGATTTAAAAAAGATTGAAGCTGTTCATGGAAGGGCGGAGGTTTTTGCAAAAAAAGGAATGTTAAGAGAAACTTTTGATATTTGTGTTTCCAGAGCGGTTGCAAATTTATCTTCATTGAGTGAATTCTGTTTACCTTATGTAAAGGTAGGGGGGAGTTTTATTTCCTATAAGTCAGAAAAAGCAATGGAAGAAATTGAAAGTTCAAAGAATGCTGTTTCTATTTTAGGTGGTGGTAATATTTCCTATGACACTTTTATTTTAGAAGGAACAGATTTTAACAGAACTCTTATTAGAATAGAAAAAATAAAGGAGACCCCTTCTAAATACCCTAGAAAAGCAGGAACACCAGTAAAACAACCATTATAATTATGTAAACCATTTAATATGAGATTAGGAAGTGATTCTAATGGAAATGAATGAGAAAATGGATTCATTTGAAAATCAGGAATTAGATAGGAAAAGAATTGCCAGTGAATTACATGATACTTCATTGCAGGATTTAACACATATTATTCATCAGATTGAATTATCCAGTTTATATATTGATGTCGATGCAACGAAAGCAAAATTAGAATTAGAAGATATCAGTAATCAATTGCGTAAGGTAATACAGGATATTCGGAATACAATCTTTGATCTTCGACCGATGTCTTTTGATGATTTAGGATTAGAAGAAGCAATTGATGAATATATTTC